>NZ_ALEE01000535.1 GCF_000282995.1 Melaminivora alkalimesophila | reverse complement strand
GAGCGGCTGCCGTTCTTCACGATCGGGCATTCCAACCGCAGCCTGGAAGAGCTGGTGCAGATGCTGGAATCGGCCGGGATACGGCGCGTGGTGGACATCCGCCGGATTCCGCGCTCGCGCACCAACCCGCAGTTCAACGAGGATGCGCTGCCCGGCTCGCTCGCGCCCCATGGGATCGCCTATGAGCACCTGGCGGCGCTGGGCGGCCTGCGCTCGCGGGTCCAGGGAGCGGATTCCGAGACCAATGCGTTCTGGACCAACGCCAGCTTCCACCGCTACGCCGACTATGCGCTGACGGAAGCCTTCCGGGAGGGCCTGGAAGAGCTGATCGAGCGGGGGCGGGCCGAGCGCCTCGCCTTCATGTGTTCCGAAGCCGTGTGGTGGCGTTGCCACCGGCGCATCGTCGCGGACTGGCTGGTCGCGCGCGGCGAGCAGGTGTTCCACCTCATGGCGCCCGGGCGCTGCGAACCCGTGAAGCTCACGCCCGGCGCGGTGGTGGATGCGGACGGGACGGTGCGTTACCCGGCGCCCGGAGCCGAGGCAGGCTAGAGGCGGCCGGCGCCGATCGGCCCGGTCAGGCCACTCGGCCGAGCAAAAGGTACTCCATGAGTGCCTTTTGCACATGCATCCGGTTTTCTGCCTCGTCCCAGACGACGGACTGGGGGCCGTCGATGACCTCGGCCGTGACTTCCTCGCCGCGGTGGGCCGGCAGGCAGTGCATGAACAGGGCCTCCGGACGGGCCGCGGCCATCATCGCGCTGTCCACGCACCAGTCGGCGAAGGCGCGCCGGCGCTCCTCGTTTTCCGCCTCGTAGCCCATGCTGGTCCAGACGTCGGTGGTGACCAGGTCGGCATCGCGGCAGGCCTCCTTGGGATCGTCGAAGACCTGGTAGCTGCCGGCGCGCGCGCCGCCCGGGCCGACGGCCAGCTTCTCGTCGATCTCGTAGCCTCGCGGCGTGCTCACGTGGACGCGAAAGTCCAGCAGCGCCGCAGCCTGCAGCCAGGTATTGGCCATGTTGTTGCCATCGCCCACCCAGGCCACGGTCTTGCCGGCGATCGAGCCGCGCCGCTCGATGAAGGTGAAGATGTCGGCCAGGATCTGGCAGGGATGGAACTCGTTGGTCAGCCCGTTGATGACCGGCACGCGCGAGTTCGCCGCAAAGCGCTCGATCTTCTCCTGCTCGAAGGTGCGGATCATCACCAGGTCGACCATGCGGCTGATGACCTTGGCCGAATCCTCGATGGGCTCGGCCCGGCCGAGCTGGCTGTCGCCGGTGGTCAGGTGGACGACGCTGCCGCCCAGCTGGTACATGCCGGCCTCGAAGCTCACCCGCGTGCGCGTGCTGGCCTTCTCGAAGATCATGGCCAGCGTGCGGTCGGTGAGCGGATGGTGCTTCTCGTAGTTCTTGAACTTGGCCTTGATGATGGCCGCGCGCTCGAAGAGATAGTGGTACTCCTCGGCCGTGAAGTCGCTGAACTGCAGGTAGTGTTTCATGGGCGCCGCGCTGCTCATGCTGCAGCCCCTGTGGCCTCTTCGGCCAGGAAGTCGCGCACCAGCGGCGCCAGCAGGGCCACGATTTCATCGGCCTCGGCGCGCGTGAGGACCAGCGAGGGCACCAGGCGGATCACCCGGTCGGCCGTCACCGAGATCAGGAGGCCTGCATCGGCCGCGCGCTGCACCAGCGCGCCGCAAGGCCGATCCAGCTCCACGCCCAGCATCAGGCCCTGGCCCCGCACCTCGAGCACGCCGTCCAGGCCGGCGAGGGCGCGCGCCAGGGCGGCCTTCAGGTGCTCGCCCACCTCGGCCGCGTTGGCGAGCAGCCCTTCCTCTTCCATGATGCGGATGGTCTCCACCCCGGCGCGCATCGCCAGCGGGTTGCCGCCGAAGGTGGTGCCGTGGTTGCCCGGCCCGAAGATGCTGGCCGCCTTCGGCCCCGCGACCACGGCGCCGATCGGCACGCCCGAGCCCAGGCCCTTGGCCAGCGGCATCACGTCGGGCACGATGCCGGCCCACTGGTGGGCGAACCACTTGCCGGTGCGGCCCATGCCGCACTGCACCTCGTCGATCATCATCAGCCAGCCGCGCTCGTCGCACAGCGCGCGCAGCTGGCGCAGGTAGTCGGCGCGCATGGGGTTGACGCCGCCTTCGCCCTGGATGGTCTCGAAGAACACGGCCACCACGTCGGGGTTGCCCTCGGTCACGGCGCGGATCGCCTCGATGTCGTTCATGGGCACGCGGATGAAGCCCTCCACCAGCGGGCCGAAACCGGCCTGCACCTTGGGGTTGCCGGTGGCCGACAGCGTGGCGATCGAGCGGCCGTGGAAGGCCTTGTCGTACACGACGATCTGCGGGCGCTCGATGCCGCGGTCGTGGCCGTACTTGCGCGCGAGCTTCAGGGCCGCCTCGTTGGCCTCCAGGCCGGAGTTGCAGAAGAAGGCGTTGGTCAAGCCCGAGCGCTCGACCAGCAGGCGCGCCAGTTCTTCCTGCAGCGGCACATGGTAGTAGTTGGAGGTGTGGATGATCTTGGCGATCTGCTCCTGCAGCGCCGGCACCAGCTTCGGGTGGTTGTGGCCCAGGGTGTTCACGGCGATGCCCCCGAGGGCGTCCAGGTACTGCTTGCCGTTCACGTCCCACACGCGCACGCCCTGGCCTCGCTCCAGCGCGATCGGCACGCGGGCGTAGGTGTTCATGACATGGGGCGAGGCGGCCGGGGCAAAGGCGGTCATGCGTCAATCTCCTGGACGGGGCGACAAGGGCGGCCGGCACCGGGCGGAGGTGGCCAGGGCCGGGAAGGGAAAGGGGATGATTCTAGGGTGCCCGCAGGCCTGGCGGAGAGCGCTGGCATGCCGCAGCGCGGCGGCAGCACGACGGCTGCCGCGCCGTGGGGCCTCACTCTTGTATAAGAGTTAGAATGGCAGGTTGCAGCGCACGAGGCTGCAGGCTCTTTTCCACGACCCCACCCATGGTTGCTCCCTCCTCCAAAGAAGTCTTCATCCAGGGCATCACGCACCAGGGGAAAAGATTTCGTCCCAGCGACTGGGCCGAGCGCCTGGCGGGCGTCATGAGCCAGTTTCGCCCGGGTGGAGCGCGCGCCACGCCGGGCAGCCATTTGCGCTACTCGCCGTGGTGCATCCCGACGACGATCGGGGACGTGAAGTGTGTGGTGGTGCGCGAGGAGCTGCGCGAACACGAGCCCATGGCCTGGGATTTCGTGATGGGCTTTGCGCGCGACAACGACCTGCAGGTGGTCGAGGCCTGCCTGTTGCCCGACGAGCCGGCGCCAAAGGCCTGAGGGCGCCAGCCCTGCCGCGCGGGGCAGGCCGGAGGAACGGCCGGATACTGGACACGAAAAAACCGCCCGAAGGCGGTTTTCACGTTCTTGCTGGCAGCGCACCCGTTACAAACGGCGGGCGGCGAGCCACCCGGGCTGTTGGCCTGAAACAGTCAGGCGGCTGCGGTGGCCAGGGCCTTGACCTTGGCGGACAGGCGGCTCTTGTCGCGGGCAGCCTTGTTCTTGTGGAAGATGCCCTTGTCGGCGATGGTGTCGAGCACGGACTGGGCCTTGGCGAACAGTTCGGTGGCCTTGTCCTTGTCGCCGGCGAGCACCGCCTTCTCGACGTTCTTCACGGCGGTGCGGTACTTGGAGCGCAGCGAGGTGTTGGCAGCGTTGAGCTTGACGCCCTGGCGGCTGCGCTTGCGACCCGAGGCAAGGCGCGGGTCTTTCTTCTTGGGCTTGTTGGATGCCATGGTAGTAAATCCTTCTGGTGTCTGTGGATGTTGCCAGCAAAGCCCGCCATTATAGCTCTTGCGCATTCTTGCGGGAAGCGCCCTGGCGCGCGCATACACTTCGCGCGGTGTCCTTGCTCAAAGCTGCTTCCACCGTCTCGCTGCTGACCCTGGCCTCGCGCGTCACGGGCCTGGTGCGCGACCTGCTGATGGCCTCGGTCTTCGGCGCCAACGCGCTGACCGACGCCTTCAACGTGGCCTTTCGCATTCCGAACCTGTTCCGGCGGCTGTTTGCCGAGGGCGCCTTCAGCCAGGCCTTCGTGCCGGTGCTGGCGGGCCATCGCGAGCAGCATGGCGAAGCCGCCACGCGCGCGCTGGTCGATGCCGTGGCGACGGTGCTGTTCTGGGTGCTCGTCCTGGTCAGCCTGCTGGGCATGGCCGGTGCGACCGGGCTGGTGTGGCTGCTGGCGAGCGGCCTGCGCCAGAGCCCGGAGAGTTTCGAGGCCGCCGTGTTCATGACGCGCTGGATGTTTCCCTACATCGGCTTCATGTCGCTGGTGGCGCTGTCCGCGGGTGTGCTCAATACCTGGAGGCGCTTTGCCGTGCCTGCCGCCACGCCGGTGCTGCTGAATCTGTCGATGATCGGGGCGGCGTGGCTGGGCGCGCCGCAGCTGGCGGCGCGCGGCATCGAGCCGATCTACGCCATGGTCGGCGGCGTGATGGCCGGCGGCGTGCTGCAGCTGGCGGTGCAGGTGCCGGCGCTGGCGCGCCTGGGGCTGCTGCCGCGCATCGGTGCAAGCCTGGGCCGCATCCGCGCCGCCTGGGGGCACCCGGGGGTGCGCCGCATCCTGGCGCTGATGGCGCCGGCGGTGCTGGGCGTCGGGGTGGCGCAGCTGTCGCTGATGATCAACACGCAGATCGCCTCCTGGCTGGCACCGGGCAGCGTGACCTGGCTGTTCTATGCCGACCGCCTGATGGAGTTCCCGACGGCGCTGCTGGGCGTGGCGTTGGGGGTGGTGCTGACGCCGCAGCTGGCGGCGGCCCGCGCGGCCGCAGACGCGGCGCGCTACAGCGGCATGCTGGACTGGGGGCTGCGCATGGTGCTGCTGCTGGCGGTGCCTTGCGCGGTCGGGCTGCTGGCCTTCGGTCGCCCGCTGGTGGCGACGCTGTTCCACCACGGCGCGCTCACCGCCACCGATGTGCAGGCCATCACGGTGGCCCTTGCGGGTTATGGCGCGGGGCTGCTCGGGCTGGTGGCGATCAAGGTGCTGGCGCCGGGCTACTACGCCAGCCAGGACATCCGCACGCCGGTGCGCATCGCCATGGTGGTGCTGGTGGCCACGCAGCTCATGAACCTGGTGCTCGTTCCCTGGCTGGCGCATGCCGGGCTGGCGCTGTCCATCGGGCTCGGGGCGATGGTGAACGCGGCGTGGCTGCTCACCGGGCTGCTGCGGCGCGGCAGCTACGCGCCGCTGCCGGGCTGGGGGCGGCTGGTGCTGCAGGTGCTGGCGGCGGCGGCGGTGCTGGCGCTGTTCCTGTGGTGGGTCGATGGCCGCTTCGACTGGCTGGGCCTGCGGGCGCATGCGCTGCAGCGCGCCGGGTTGCTGGCGCTGGCCCTGCTCGGTGCGGGTTTCGTGTATTTCGGTACCCTGGCGGCACTGGGCCTGCGTCCGCGCCAGCTGCTGCGGCGCTGAGCGGGCGCCCGCCTGGCGTCGTTTCCCCTGTTTGATACCTGTCCTGCATGCCGCCCCTGAGTTACACCGTTCCCACCCCACTGCAGTATTTCGCTGCGCTGGTGGCGCCCCAGCCCGGGGGTTCGCTCGCGCTGCTGGAGGCGGCCGCCTGCATCGCCCAGGATGCCCGCCCGCGCCTGGACGTGCAGCAGCTGCTGGCCGATGTGGACGCGCTGCTGGCGCGGCTCGCGCGGCGGCTG
>NZ_ALEE01000534.1 GCF_000282995.1 Melaminivora alkalimesophila | reverse complement strand
GGCTGCCGGCGGATGCCGGGGCGCTGCAGCGGCTGCGCCTGCTGAACCATTTCTTCTACGGCGAGCTGGGTTTCGCCGGCAATGCCAACGACTACTACGCGCCGGAGAACAGCTACCTGCACCATGTGCTGGAGTCGCGCCGCGGGATCCCGATCTCGCTGGCGGTGCTGTGGCTGGAGTTGGCCCAGGGCGTGGGTCTGGACGCGGCCGGGGTGTCCTTCCCCGGTCATTTTCTGGTCAAGGTGCGGGTTGCAGGCGGGCAAGTGGTCCTGGACCCGCTCACTGGCCAGTCGCTGACCCAGGAGGCCCTGCTGGAGCGGCTCGAGCCCTTTCGCGGGAGCGGCGGGAGCGGCGAGGCACCCCTGGGCCTGTACCTGCAGGCCGCGCCGCCGCGGGCGATCCTGGCGCGGATGTTGCGCAACCTCAAGGAAATCCACCGGGCACGGGCGGACGTGGGCAGCCTGCTGGCCGTGCAGGAGCGCCTGGTCGTGCTGTTGCCCGAGGACTGGGGGGAATGGCGCGACCGGGGCCTGGCGCTGGCCGAGCTGGGCCGCGCGAGCGCGGCGGTGCAGGACCTGCAGGTGTACCTGGACAACGCGCCCGGTGCGGCGGACACGGCCGCCATCGCGGCGCTGGTGCGCGCCCTGCGGCCAGAGGCGTGAGGGGCGGCCGCGCCGCAGCGGCTCAGTGGGCCTTGACGGCCAGCACCGGGCAGTCGACGGTCAGCAAGATTTCCTGCGCCATGCTGCCCAAGAGCAGCTTGCCCACCGGCGAGCGCTTGCGCAGCCCGATCACCAGCACCGAGACCTGCAGCGCCGCCACCATCTCCTGGATCTCCTCGATGGCGCTCTTGCCGCGCACGAACTGCTTGAACTCGGCCTGGATCGGCAGCGTGGCCAGGCGTTCCTCGACGCGTTCGACCTCGTAGCCGTTCACGATGCTGTCGTCCTCCGAGCGGCCGCCCGGGCCGGCATTGACCACCACCAGGCGCTCGCCGCGGCGGGTGGCGATCTCGATGCCCTTGTCGAGGGCGGCGCGGCCTTCGGGGCGGGCGACGTAGGCTACGAGGATGGTCATTCTGGGTCTCCTTGGGGTGTCTGGATGGGGAAAGATCGCTGGCCATGGGGTGCATGGCACGGTAGCGCAGGATAGCCCAAGGCCGCGCGTGCCGGCCCCGGCGTGGCGCAATCCGCACACGGCCGGCGGCGCTCAGACCAGCCGGGCGGCTGCCAGCTCTTTCTTCAGGTACGCGTAGAACAGCGGCGCCGCCACCAACCCGGCCGGACCGAACACGGCCTCGGCGACGAACATCACGGACAGCAACTCCCAGACGCCCATGTGGGTGCGCTGGCCGACCACCTTGGCGTTGATCACGTATTCGGCCTTGTGGATCAGGATCAGGAAGACCAGGCAGGCGACCGCCGCCATCGGCGAGACCGACAGGCCGACGATCGTGATCACTGCGTTGCACAGCAGATTGCCGACGATCGGCACCAGGCCGGCGACGAAGGTCAGGGTGATCAGCGCTGGCGTGTAGGGCAGGCGCATGTCCCACAGCGGCAGCACGAACAGCAGAAACAGCGCCGTCAGCAGCGTGTTGAACGAGGCGATCCAGAACTGCGCGGCAACGATCTGCCGGAAGGCATCGCCCAGGCGCGCGACGCGCAGGGTCAGCTCCTGCGCCAGCGGGCCGTGCGCCCGACCGCGCGCGCGCACTGCCGCCAGGGCGCCGATCAACAGGCCGACATAGGCGTAGAGCACGCCCGTGAGCCAGACCCGGCCGGCCATGGCCAGCGCGCCGGCCTTGGCGCCGAGGTAGGCGGCGATGGCGCGCTGGATCTCGGGCGCGCCTTCAGGCAGCTGGACGGCGATGTCCGGCGGCAGCTTCAAGCGCAGCTCCAGCACCGTGCGCGCCAGGAAGTCCAGCAATTCGCGGTACTGGGCCGGCGCGGCGAGGATGTAGCTGCGCGAGTGCGACAGTGCGAGCACCGTCAGCAGGAGGGGCGAGAGCACGACCAGTGCCGCCGCCAGGGTCGGGCCGCTG
>NZ_ALEE01000533.1 GCF_000282995.1 Melaminivora alkalimesophila | reverse complement strand
ACGCAGCCGCAGCGGCAGCCAGCGCAGCCGCGCGCTCAGCCAGCGTGTCAGCAGGAAGCCCAGGCACACGGTCAGCAGGCCGGGCAGCAGCCCGCGCAGCATGACCAGCAGCAGCGTGGCCGCCATCAGGCAATAGCTGGCGACCTTGACGCCGCGCGAAGGGGGGGTCAGCCGCGGACGCCGGCCGCGCCGGCGCGTCGGCGGCA
>NZ_ALEE01000532.1 GCF_000282995.1 Melaminivora alkalimesophila | reverse complement strand
CGCCAGCCGCTCATCGAGCTGCATCAGCGCCCCGTCGGGCGCCGGATCGTCGAGCGGCGGGCGGGGCCCGGAGGACATGGCCGCGAATCAGGCGACGACCACGGCGGCGCCGTCGCCCCGCTCGGCGATCCGGCCGATGGCGTGGACCGTCTCGCCGTGCTGCTCGAGCATGGTGCGCACCGCCTCGGCCGCCTCGGCTGCGACCACGAGGACCATGCCGATGCCGTTGTTGAAGGTGCGGTTCATCTCGGTGTCCGAGATGGCGGCGGTGCGCTGCAGCCAGGCGAAGAGCTCGCTTTGTGGCCAGCTGCCGGCCTCCAGGTGCGCCGCCAGGTGCTGCGGCAGCACGCGCGGGATGTTCTCCAGCAGGCCGCCGCCGGTGATGTGCGCCAGCGCCTTGATGCCGCCGGCCGGGCCGTCGTGCGGGTGGGCGCGCAGCGCGGCGAGCACGCTCTTCACGTACAGCCGGGTCGGTGCCATGACGGCCTCGCGAAAGGGCTTGCCATCCAGGGCCTCGGGCAGGTTGCCTGCAGCCTGGGCGCGCTCGATGCACTTGCGCACCAGCGAGAAGCCGTTGGAATGCACGCCGCTGGAGGCCAGGCCCAGCACCACGTCGCCGGCCTGGACGGCCTGGCCGTTCAGGATCCTGCGCTTTTCCACCACGCCGACGGCAAAGCCCGCGAGGTCGTATTCGCCCTCCGGGTACATGCCCGGCATCTCTGCCGTCTCGCCGCCGATCAGCGCGCAGCCCGACAGCTCGCAGCCGCGGGCAATGCCGCCCACCACGGCGGCGGCGGTGTCCACATCCAGCCGGCCGCAGGCGAAATAGTCCAGGAAGAACAGCGGCTCGGCGCCCTGCACCAGCACGTCGTTGACGCTCATCGCCACCAGGTCGATGCCGACGGTGTCGTGCATGTTCCATTCGAAAGCCAGCTTGAGCTTGGTGCCCACGCCGTCGGTGCCGGACACCAGCACCGGCTCGTCGTAGCCCTTGGGCAGCTCGAACAGCGCGCCGAAGCCGCCGATGCCGGCCATCACGCCCTCGCGCAGGGTGCGCCGGGCCAGGGGCTTGATGCGCTCGACCAGGGCGTCGCCCGCGTCGATGTCGACGCCCGCGTCCTTGTACGAAATGGGGGTGGGGGTGCTGGTGCTCATGGGATGGTGGTGCAGTGGGCGCGGCCGCGCGGTGCGGCAGCAAACCGCAGATTTTAAGGCGCCGTAAAATCCCTGGTTACACCTGAACCCGGCCGCGGCGGTGCGGCGCCGTGCCGTCCCCGCGTGGAGACCGTTCCTGGCCCCCGGCTCCTTGCCTTTTACATGTCCCTGATCCCTGTTGTTGAACCCGGCGCGCGGCGCGTGCCGCAATGCCGCCGGCCATGGCGATGAAGCAGCTCGCGCTGGACATCGGCCTGGCCAGCGGACCGACGCTGGAGAACTTCCACGCCGAAGGCAACGCCCAGGCGGTGGCGCAGCTGCGCCAGGCGCTGGCGGCGGTTCCGTCCTCCGATGCGCCCACGCCGGTCTATCTGTGGGGCGCGCCCGGCACGGGCAAGTCGCACCTGCTGCGCGCCGCCTACGAGGCGCTGCGCAACCAGGGGGCGCAGCTGGGCTGGCTCGATCCGCGCATGCGCTGGCCCACCGCCTTCGACGAGCGCTGGAGCGCCGTGCTGCTCGACGACGTGCAGCGCTACAGCGAGGCGCAGCAGGCGGCGGCCTTCAACTGGTTCATCAATGCGATGAACCCGGCCAGCGGCGCGCCGCGCTGGGTGCTGGCGGCGGGCGAGCTGCC
>NZ_ALEE01000531.1 GCF_000282995.1 Melaminivora alkalimesophila | reverse complement strand
GAGCTGCCGCCGGCCGACCTGCCGCTGAGGGAGGACCTGCGCTCGCGGCTCGCCTGGGGCCATGTGTTCCAGCTGCAGCCGCTCACCGAGCCGGCGCGCCGCGCGGTACTGCAGCAGCAGGCGCGTGCGCGCGGCCTGGCGCTGTCGGCGGAGGTGGTGGACTATATGCTCAGCCACTTCTCGCGCGACCTGGGCAGCCTCAGCGGCCTGCTCGACCGCCTCGACGGCTTCGCCCTGCGCACGCAGCGCGCCGTCACCGTGCCGCTGCTCAAAGCCATGCTGCAGGGCGAATGACCCTGGGTGCCCGTCCTGCCCGTCTTCCGAATCTTGCAGATCCTTCATGCCCCCTGATATCTCTTCGCAGCGCCCCCGTCTGGCCCTGTTCGACCTGGACCACACGCTGCTGCCGCTCGACTCGGACTACGAGTGGGGCGAGTTCACCATCCGGCTGGGCTGGTGCGACCGCGCCGAGTTCGGCCGGCGCAACCAGGCCTTCTACGAGGACTACCTTGCCGGGCGGCTGGATGTGCACGACTACGTGCGTTTCGCCACCGAGGCCGTGTGCCGCCAGGGGCCCGAGGCCGCGGCGGCGGCGCACGCGCAGTTCATGCGCGAGGTGATCGCGCCGGCCATCCGCGAGGAGGCGCTGGCCCTGCTGCGCGGGCACCGCGACGCCGGCGACGAGGTCGTGATCATCACGGCGACCAACGAGTTCGTGACGCGGCCCATTGCCGAGGCGCTGGGCGTCGAGCACCTGCTTGCCGTGGAGCTCGAGCGCGGTGCCGATGGCTGGTACACCGGCGCGATCCGCGGCACGCCCTCCATGCGCGAAGGCAAGGTCGAGCGCATGGCGCAATGGCTGGCGGCGCGCGGCCAAGGCTGGGAGGACGTGGAGAGCACCTTCTACAGCGATTCCCTGAACGACGTGCCGCTGCTGGAGCGGGTGGACCACCCGGTCGCCACCAACCCGGACCCGCGCCTGCGCGCCCTGGCACAAGAGCGCGGCTGGCGCATTCTCGATCTCTTTCCCGCACCCCTTCCCACACCATGATCAAGACCTTCATCGACAAGCTGCTGGGCAAGGGCGCCTCGGCATCGGGGGGCGCAGGGCGCCGGCGCTTCGGCAAGCGCGAGGAGGTGCCGGCCAGCGTGCACGGCATCGACCCGCAGCTGGTGGACCGGCGTGCCTTCGAGGTGGTGCGCACGCTCAAGGAGGCTGGCTACCAGGCGTACATCGTCGGCGGCGCGGTGCGCGACCTGCTGCTGGGCCTCAAGCCCAAGGATTTCGACGTCGCGACCGACGCCACGCCCGAGGAGGTGAAAGCGCTGTTTCGCCGGGCCTTCATCATCGGCAAGCGCTTTCGCATCGTGCACGTGGTGTTCGGCCGCGGGCGCGAGCACGACGTGGTGGAGGTCTCCACCTTTCGCGCCTACCTGGACAACAGCGCCGCCGAACAGGTTGCCGGCAACGAGCGCACCAGCAAGGCCCAGCTGGCCGGCATGCAGCACGCGGTGGACGCCAGCGGCCGCGTGCTGCGCGACAACGTCTGGGGCCCACAGGAGGAGGACGCGGCGCGGCGCGACTTCACCGTGAACGCCATGTACTACGACCCGGAGACGCAGGTCGTGGTGGACTACCACAAGGGCATCCAGGACGCGCACAAGCGCGTGCTGCGCATGATCGGCGACCCGGCGTCGCGCTACCGCGAGGACCCGGTGCGCATCATTCGCGCCGTGCGCTTCGCAGCCAAGCTGAGCCACCTGGGCTTCACGCTCGATCCGAAGACGGCGCGGCCGCTGGTGGAGTGCGAGCCGCTGCTGCGGGACGTGCCGCAGAGCCGGCTGTTCGACGAGATGCTCAAGCTGCTGCAGACGGGCCATGCGCTCGCGACCATCGAGCAGCTCAAGAAGCTGGGGCTGGAGAAGGGCATCTACCCGCTGCTGGACATCGTGGTCGAGCGCGCCGGGGATCCGCTGGTGCACGCGGCGCTGGCCGACACCGACCGCCGCGTGAGCGAGGGCAAGGCGGTGGCGCCGAGTTTCCTGCTGGCCTGCGTGCTGTGGCAGGACGTGGAATCGGGCTGGCAGCGGCGCCTGGAGGAGGGGGAGCACGCCTTCCCGGCGCTGCAGGGCGCCATCGACGAGGTCTTCGAGCGGCGCATCGGCGACGTCTCGGGGCGCGGCAAGCTGGCCGCCGACATGCGCGAGATCTGGGTCATGCAGCCGCGCTTCGACAAGCGTTCGGGCAACACGCCCTACAGCATGGTGGCGCACATCCGCTTTCGCGCGGGCTTCGACTTCTTTCGCCTGCGCGCCGACATCGGCGACGTGGCCGACGGTCTGGTCGAATGGTGGCAGGAGTTTTACGTGACCGACGACGCGCGCCGCCAGGACCTGCTGGCACAGGTGCGCGAAGAGCAGCGCCGCCAGCAGCGCGCGCAACAGCAGCAGAAGAAGGGGCAGGGCGCAGTGCATCGCGTGGCGCCTGCCAGGCGCGCACAAGAGCCGTCCGCAGCTCCGTCGGCGCCGGACGGCGAACCCGCCGACATGGAAAGCAGCGGCGACGCCCCGGCCAAGAAGCGCCGCCGGCGCCGGCGCAAGAGCAGTGCGCACGGCGACGCCGGCGCGGAAGGCCGCCCCACGGATGGCGACGGCAACTCGGGCGGCGACGCCGCATGAGCCAGCCGGTCGAGGCCTGGATCGGCCTCGGGGCCAACCTCGGTGATGCGCGCGCCGCCTTGCGCAGCGCGGTGCAGGCAATGGATGGCCTGCAGGCTACGCGGGTGCTGCAGGTTTCCTCGCTCTACCGCAGCGCACCCGTGGACGCGGGCGGCCCGGATTACCTGAACGCGGTGGTGCAGTTGCGCACGGAGCTGCCGGCCTTGGAGCTCCTGCGGGGGCTGCAGGAGCTGGAGCACGGCGCCGGGCGCGAACGCCCCTACCGCAACGCCCCGCGCACGCTGGACCTGGACATCCTGCTCTATGGCGACGAGCGCCACGACACGCCCGAATTGTGCGTGCCGCACCCGCGCATGCTGCAGCGCGCCTTCGTGCTGCGGCCGCTCGCCGAACTGGCGCCCGGCCTGGTGACGACCGGGCAGCTGGAGGCTGTGGCGCAGCAGCGCATCGAAGCGGTGGCCAGCGCCGCGCAGTGGCTGCACGCGCCCGGCAGTAGTTGAGACCCTGGGCGCGGGGTCAGTCCACCTTCGCGCCGGAGGCCTTGACCAGTTGCTGGTACTTGGCGCGCTCGGCCGCCATGAAGGCATCGAATTGCTCGGGCGTGGTGGGCACCGGCTCGGCCATCAGCGTGTCGAAGCGCGTCTTGGTCTCGGGCGCCTTGAGCGCGTCGGTGAAGGCCTTGTTGAGCTTGTCGATGACCGGCTTGGGCGTGCCCGCGGGCGCCACCAGGCCCCACCAGGTGTCGATGGCAAAGCCCGGGAAGCTCTCCGACAGCGGCGGCACGCCCGGCAGCATGGGGCTGGCCTGCTCGGAGGTCACGGCCAGGGCCTTGAGCTTGCCGGCGCGGATGTTGGGCGCGGCGGCCGCCAGATTGTCAATGTTGAAATCCACCTCGCCCGACAGCAGGGCGAGCTGGGCGGGGCTGGCGCCGCGGTAGGGGATGTGCAGGGCGTAGATGCCGGCCTTTTGCTTGAACATCTCGCCCGCCAGGTGGCCGGCGCTGCCGTTGCCGCCGCTGCCGTAGTTCAGCTTGGCGGGGTTGGCCTTGGCGTAGGCCACCAGGTCGGCGACGGTGTTGATCCTGAGCTGTGCGGCGCGCTCGGCGTTCACCACCAGCACGTTCGGCACGCGCACCATTTGCGTGATGCCGGCGAAGTCCTTGGCGGCATCGTAGGGCATGCGGCTGTAGAGCCAGGGATTGACGGCGTGCGTGGCCGTGGCGGCCAGCCCGATGGTCAGCCCGTCCGGCGCGGCCTTGGCCACCACGTCGGCACCGATGTTGCCGCCGGCGCCGGCCTTGTTGTCCACCACCACGGTGCCCAGCGAGTCGCGCACGCGCTCGGCCAGCGCGCGGGCCGTGATGTCGAGCGGGCCGCCCGGGGCGTAGGGCACCACCAGACGGATCGGCGCCGACTGCTGAGCGTGCAGGGTGGGGGAGGTGGTGGCGGCCGCTGCGGCCGCGAAGGAGATGAGGAGGAGGTTTCTGCGTTTCATAACCCGCGCATTGTGCAAAAAATTGTGCGCCTGGGTTGCGCCCGGTGCTGGCAGTGGTTCCAAAGGTGTCCTACAGGCAGGGTGGGGCACTGTCTTCAGGATGGATTGAATCCGTGTTTTCCCTCCACCCTGAAAGGATCTCCATGGCTTCCACCGCTCTCCACCGCCTCGCCGATTCGCGCTACGCCGCCTGCATCGAGGCCTGCAACACCTGCGCTGCCACCTGTGATTTCTGCGCCGCTGCCTGCCTGCGCGAAGACGACGTGCAGCACATGGTCAAGTGCATCGCGCTCGACATGGAGTGCGCCGACATGTGCCGCCTGGCTGCCGCCGCCATGGCGCGCGACAGCGCCCACGTGGGCTACATCTGCGAACTGTGCGCGCGCATCTGCGAGGCCTGTGCCCAGGAATGCAGGTCACACGATCACCCGCACTGCCAGGATTGCGCCCAGGCCTGCCAGCGCTGCGCCGACCTGTGCCGCGAGATGGCGGCCGCCTGAGGCGCCGGCCCGCCGGGGCGTTCAGTCGCCGAGCTTGTCGGCTTCCGAGGTGAAGGCGTCGGCGAAGAATTCCTCGTCCGGCAGCCCGCGCTCGCCACAATAGCTGGCACGCGCGGCGTCGACCACCACCGGCGCGCCGCAGGCATAGACCTGGTGGCCCGACAGGTCGGCGAAGTCGTCCAGCACGGCCTGGTGCACGAAGCCGGTGCGCCCGCTCCAGCCGTCCTCGGCGAGCGCGTCGGAGACCACCGGCACATAGCTCAGGTTCGGCATCTGCGCAGCCATCTCGCGCAACCAGGCGTCCAGGTAGAGGTCGCCCGGGCGGCGCACACCCCAATACAGGGCCACGCGCCGGTCGATGCCCTTGTGGCGCATATGCTCGAGCAGCGCCTTGATGGGCGCCATGCCGGTGCCCGATGCCAGGAAAACCAGGGGCTTGTCCGAGTCCTCGCGCAGGAAGAAGCTGCCGAAGGGGCCTTCCACGCGCAGGATTTCCTTTTCCTTCATGGCGCCGAACACGTGGTCGGTGAAGCGCCCGCCCGGCATGTGGCGGATGTGCAGCTCCACGCCCGGAGCGGCCTCCTGCGTGTGGGGCGCATTCGCCATGGAGTAGGCGCGGCGCGCACCGTCCTTGAGGATGAACTCGATGTACTGGCCGGCGTGGTAGCGGAACGCATCGCTGGCCGGCAGCTGCAGGCGCACGCGCATGACGTCGTGCGTGAGCCGCTCCAGCGCCTGTACGCGCACCGGCAGTTTGCGCACCGGGTAGTTGCTCTCGTCCGTGACCTGGCGCGATTCCAGCACCACGTCGGTCAGCGCGCGCGCCGAGCAGGTCAGCACGAAGCCGGCCGCCTCCTCGGCCTCGCTCAGCGCCTTTTGCTGGTGCGGACCGTGCTCCACGGAGCCGCTGAGCTTGCGGCACTTGCAGGAGCCACAGGCGCCGTCCTTGCAGCCGTAGGGCAGGCCGATGCCGCTGCGGATGGCGGCGGCGAGGAGGGTTTCGCCCTCCTGGACTGCGAAGGTGCGGCCGCTGGGCTGCACCGTGACCTGGTGGGCGGATGCTGCTGGGTTCATGGATTGGCTATCCTTGGGCGTTCGGTGCTGCGGCCGCCAGCGTCTCCCGAGGCGCCGAGCCGCGGCCGTGGCGCCGCAATGTATGCTGGTTCTGGAAAGTCCCGATTTTGCCCTCCAACCCATATCCCCTTGGCGCGTTGCCGGCGCGCTTTCGGCGCCAGCGCCTGCTGATCGTCGGCTGCGGCGACATCGGACTGCGCGTGGCGCGGCTGTTGGGCGGCGCTTCCCGTGCGGGGGGGCGCCTGCGGCTGCTGGCGTTGACTTCCAGCGGCGAGCGGGTGCCCGTGTTGCGCGCGGCGGGGGTGCTGCCGCTGCGCGGCGACCTGGACGAGCCTGCCAGCTTGGCCCGGCTGGGCGGGCTGGCGCAGCGCGTGCTGCATCTGGCGCCGCCGCCTGCTGAAGGGGCGGGCCCGGCAGCGTGGTGGCTGGATCCGCGCAGCACGGCGCTTGCGCGCGCGTTGCGACGCCGCAGTCCGCCAGCGGCACTGGTCTATGCCTCGACCACCGGGGTGTATGGCGATTGCCAGGGTGCATGGGTTACCGAGACCCGCCCGCTGCGCCCGGTGACCGCCCGTGCCCAGCGCCGGGCCAATGCGGAGCGCGCCATGCGCCACCTGGGCCGGGGCGCGGTGCGGGTGAGCATCCTGCGCGTGCCGGGCATCTACGCTGGCGACCGGCCCGGTGGAACGCCGCGTGCGCGGCTGGCGCAGGGCCTGCCCACCCTGCGCGCCGAGGACGATGTGTTCACCAACCACATCCATGCGGATGACCTGGCGCGCGCCTGCCTGCTGGCCCTGTGGCGCGGCCGGGCGCAGCGCGCCTACAACATTGCCGATGCGAGCGCCATGAAGCTGGGGGAGTACCTGGATTTCGCTGCCGATCTCTACGGCCTGCCGCGCCCGCCGCGCATGGCGCGTGCTCGGCTGCAGGAGCGGCTGACGCCGGCGCGGATGGGTTTCCTCGGGGAGTCGCGCCGCCTGGTCACGCGGCGGATGGAGCAGGAGCTGCGCCTGCGGCTGCGATGGCCGACGGTGCGCGAAGGGCTTCAGCGCGGGTAGGCGTTGCCCTGGCGGTCGTAGCAGCGAAAGACGTTGCAGTGGCTGATCTCGGGCCGCGGCGGCGGAGGCCGCGGGCGAAGGGGCGGGCGCTGCGGGTGGCCAGGGACCACGATGACGGGGGAAGCGGCGGCGGCCGGTGCGGGGCGGGGGCGCTGCGCCTCGAGCCGGGCAAGTTCGGCGGGCGACAGGCAGGCCAGCTCCCGGCGCCGCTGCGCCTGGTCGAGCAGCAACGCATCGTCGTACAGGCTGGGGTCGGCCCGGGCCTGCAATTGCAGCAGCTCCTGATGGGCCTGGCGGCAGGCGGCGGATTCGGCAGGCGAGGCCGGCGGCGCAGAGCCTGCCAGGGGGCGCAGGTCGTCGCGGGCGTGCTGGGCCTCGCGCTCGGCGGCCTCGCGCTGGCGACGCTCTTGCTTGCGCGCCAGTGCCTGCCGGGCCTGCTCCTCCTGCAGCGCAAGCTCCGCGGCGCTCTTGCGGGCCTCCACCTCATGGGCGGCAGCGCCGCGCGGGCAGCTTGCGTCGGTGTAGGTGACGCGGCCGGTGGCGGGATCGGTGCAGCGCAGCACCTGCGCCGACAGCGGCAGG
>NZ_ALEE01000530.1 GCF_000282995.1 Melaminivora alkalimesophila | reverse complement strand
CGGCAGGGCGAGCGCCGCCGCTGCCAGGAACAGCGCAGTGCTGCCGAGCGGGGAAACGGACCGATGCTGGCGCATGGCAGGCGAGAGCCACCGCACGGATGGCGGTCAGCGCTGTGGGCTGGGGTCGGCGCCGCGCAGGCCCCGTGGCAGCGGCGCTTGTTCGCGGGGCTGTCCGGGGAAGATGCGGTCGTGGCGGCGCGCCGCCTCCTGGCGGGCGCGCTCGCGCTCCTCCCACTCGCGGCGGTCACGCTCTTGCCGCTCCCGTTCGCGGCGTTCCTGGGCATGGCGCGCAGCCTCGTGCCGTTCGCGCTCGCGCGCCTGGCGCTCGGCATCGCGCCGGCGCTGCTCCAGGTCGCGCCGCTCGGCTTCGCGCCGGCGTTCCAGTTCCCGCCGCTGCTGCTCATGGCGTTGCCAATCGCGCCGCTGGTCGCGCTCGCGCGCTTCGCGCCGCTGGCGCTCGTGCCAGGCGTCGGCGCGCCAGCCGGGTGGTGGGGCGGTGTAGATCACGGTGGGCGCCTCATAGACCGTGACACCGGTGGGCGGGTAATAGCGGGGCTGGGGATAGGTGGGCACCCCATAGCCATAGGGGTCGCCATAGGGATCGGCGGGCAGCTCGGCACAGCCGGCCACCAGCGCCAGGGCGGCGCAGGCACTGCCCCAGCGGGCCACGGCGGTGGAAAAACGCAGCATGAAAACCTCCTGTGCGTCGGATGGGGCGCCGTGGGCGCAGCGGTACCATCCCTTGACGCGGCAACCCCACTGTAGGTTGACCGCCGCCGTGCCGCCTGCCGGCCGGGCGCCCGCGTGGGTGCCGGCCGGAAGCCCCAGTGGGTCAGTTGGCGAACGCCGCGATGCCCGTCTGTGCACGCCCGAGGATCAGCGCGTGCACGTCGTGCGTGCCCTCGTAGGTGTTCACGACCTCCAGGTTGACCAGGTGCCGCGCCACGCCGAACTCGTCGCTGATGCCGTTGCCGCCCATCATGTCGCGCGCCAGGCGGGCGATGTCCAGCGCCTTGCCGCAGTTGTTGCGCTTGATGAGCGAGGTCGCCTCGATGACGTTGTGGCCCTCGTCCTTGATGCGGCCCACGCGCAGCGCCGCCTGCAGCCCCAGGGCGATCTCGGTCTGCATGTCGGCCAGCTTCTTTTGCACCAGCTGGTTGGCCGCCAGCGGCCGGCCGAACTGCTGGCGGTCCAGCGTGTACTGGCGCGCCGTGTGCCAGCAGAATTCGGCCGCGCCCATGGCGCCCCAGGCGATGCCAAAGCGCGCGCTGTTCAGGCAGGTGAAGGGGCCCTTGAGGCCCTGCACCTCGGGGAAGGCGTTCTCTTCGGGCACGAACACCTCGTCCATGACGATCTCGCCGGTGATGGACGCGCGCAGGCCCACCTTGCCATGGATGGTGGGCGCGGACAGTCCCTTCATGCCCTTGTCCAGGATGAAGCCGCGGATCGGCCCGACGTTGCCGCCCTCGCTCACTTCCTTGGCCCAGACCACGAAGACATCGGCCACCGGGCTGTTGGTGATCCACATCTTGGCGCCAGAGAGGCGATAGCCGCCGTCGACCTTGCGCGCCCGGCTGGCCATGCTGCCAGGGTCGGAGCCGTGATCGGGCTCGGTCAGGCCGAAGCAGCCGATGAATTCGCCGCTGGCCAGCTTCGGCAGGTATTTCTGCTTCTGCGCCTCGGTGCCGAACTCGTTGATGGGCACCATGACCAGGGACGACTGCACGCTCGCCATGGAGCGAAAGCCCGAGTCCACGCGCTCGATCTCGCGTGCCACCAGGCCGTAGCTCACGTAGTTCAGGCCTGCGCCGCCGTACTCGGTGGGGATGGTCGGGCCCAGCAGGCCGAGTTCCCCCATCTCGCGAAAGATGCTGGTGTCGGTCTTTTCGTGGCGGAACATGTCCAGCACGCGCGGCATCAGCCGCTCCTGGCAATAGGCCGCTGCGGCATCGCGCACCGCGCGCTCGTCTTCGCTGAGTTGCTGCTCGAATTGCAGGGGATCGTCCCACTGAAAGCTGGTCGCCATGCGTTTTCCTGTCTTGCTCGATTGTCCGGGGAAGGGAAGGGGGTGGGGTGCGGGGCCCGAGGGCGGCACCCGGCAGGTTCGATGGTAGGGGGCGCAAGCCGTTCGGGCAATGGAATTGATCTCATTCATTCATGAGGAAAACTCATTTCATGGCGGTTGGGTTGTTACACTGGAGCAGGCTATTGCATGAGGTGAATGCATGCGAACTCCCTTGCCCTCCACACAGGCGCTGGCCTGCCTCGAGGCGGCGGCGCGCCACGAAAGCTACACCCGCGCGGCCCAGGAACTGTCCCTGACCCAGGGGGCGGTGTCGCGCCAGATCCAGGGGTTGGAGGCGCTGCTGGGGGTGAGCCTGTTTCGCCGCACGCGCCACGGTGCGCAGCCCACGGAGGCGGGGCGGCACTACGCCCGGCAGGCGGCGCGCTGGCTGCTGGAGCTGAGGCAGGGCACCCTCGAGCTCATGGCGCACCAGGGTGCGGGCGGCAGCGTCGCGCTGGCGGCCGTCCCTACCTTTGCCACGCGCTGGCTGCTGCCGCGCCTGCCACAGTTCGCGCGCCTGCACCCGGACATCGTGGTGCACATCGACGTGCGCACGCGCCCCTTCCTGTTCGCGGACACGGCCTACGATGCGGCGCTGTATGCCGGAACCGAGGCCCAGGTGGCGCAGTGGCCCGGCGTCGAGGCCCGCTGGCTGATGCCCGAGGCCAGCGTGCCAGTGTGCAGCCCGCAGCTGTTGGCGCGGGCCGCCCGGCGCGGTCCGGGGCGCGCCTGGCAGCCGGTGGCGCCGCAGGAGATCGCGCGCCTGCCGCTGCTGCAGCAGAGCACCCGCCCCCTTGCCTGGCAGCAATGGTTCGCCGCGGCGGGTGTCGCGGCGCCGCGGGCACTGGAAGGGCCGCGGCTCGAGCTGTTCTCCATGCTCGCTGCCGCCGCAGCCGAAGGCCTGGGGGTGGCGCTGATCCCGCCGCTGTTGATCGAGGCCGAACTCGGGCGCGGCGAACTGGTCGTGGCCTGCACCCAGGCATGGGGCCAGGGGCGGGGCTACTACCTCGTCACGCCTCGCCATGCACCGACGCGGGCGCTGGAGCGCTTCGCCCAATGGCTGCAGACAGCGACAGGAGCGTCCGACGCGCTGCAGCCGGAGGGCGCGGCGCCCTGTCCCGTGTAGGCGCAGGACGGGCCTGTGGCCGGGCAGTTGGCGGATGGCGCAGCGCCCCGGAGGGGTCTAAGCTGGCGCCAGCGGGCAGGGTCCGCGCCGCGAATGCACAGGAGACACCCCATGGCCACTGCACAACCCACCTACCACGCCCCCACCTTCGTGCCCACCGTGGACGAGCTGGAAACCTTGAAGCGCCTGGAGCTCGAACCCACGATGGCTTTGCCAGAGGCGCTGCGCCAGCATCTGTCCGGGCGGCTTCTCGAGTGGGGCCTCATCCAGAAGACGCCGACCGGCCAGTTCTCCATCACCGACCAGGGGCGGCGGATGGTGCAGCGCCGGGAAGGCTGACCGGCCCCTGGCTCTTGATGGCCTTCGTCACACCTGCGTCACACGGCGTCGGCATCGTCCTACAGGCACCGGGATGCCAAGTCTTTTAAGGTTGCCAGCCATGTGCAAGGCGCGCCAAGGAGAAATGGAAGCCAAGTGACGAATTCCTCGGCCCCTGGGAATGGGCGGCCAGCAAGGCGGTTCATGCAGACAGTCCCGTTGGCGGAAGCTTTCTTCATGACATGCCGCATGCTGGCTGCTGCAGCCCCATTCACGCTGCCCGCGAGCCTGGGAGGTGTTCCGGTGGGCCGCTGCCCGGTGGGCAGGCCCTTGGCCCGGAGACTCCACGCCGGCGAGGCAGAAGAATGCGGCCCCCCTTTCCAGGGTCGGTGGGAACTGGCAGCGCTCCGCAGCCCCCTGGCCGCGGGCCGTGCGATCCGATTGCCGGGTCGCCACGGGCGGGCGCCACGCGCCGCCGCTGCCCCATCCTGCCGCGTCCCGTCCCTGCCGCTGCTGCGCCACACTGCCTGGCAATGCCCGCGGCGGTCTCTCTGCGAAGCCGGGCGCCATCCCGGCGACCAGCCCGTGGATCCGGACGTGCCGGGCAAGCCGCCGGAGCCGGCGGACGCGCCCCCGGCGCTGCAAGCCCGCCAGGGACGTGGGGAAGAAAGCGGGGGAGCAGGAAGCGGCTCTCGACTGCGTGACCGGTGTCGTAGAGCGCAGAACCGACATGGTGCCCGGGGCCGGAATCGAACCGGCACGCCTTGCGGCGGGGGATTTTGAGTCCCCTGCGTCTACCAATTTCACCACCCGGGCAGGCGCCAAATCGAAGTCGCAAATTATGGCACAGTAGTGCGCCATGACGACCTACCCGACCATCGAAGACACCATCGGCGACACCCCGCTCGTGGCCTTGCAGCGGCTGGGCCGCGAGGTCTGTGCAGCGCGCGGGAACGTGATCCTCGCCAAGCTCGAGGGCAGCAACCCGGCCGGGTCGGTCAAGGACCGCGCGGCGCTGTCGATGATCCGCGGCGCCGAGGAGCGCGGCGCCATCCGGCCGGGCGACACGCTGATCGAGGCGACCTCGGGCAACACCGGCATCGCGCTTGCCATGGTGGCGGCCACGCGCGGCTACCGGATGCTGCTGATCATGCCGGAAGACCTGTCGGTCGAGCGCGCGCAAACCATGAAGGCCTACGGCGCCGAGCTGATCCTCACGCCCAAGAGCGGCGGCATGGAATATGCGCGCGACCTGGCGGAGCAGATGGCTGCCCAGGGCAAGGGCGTGGTGCTGGACCAGTTCGCCAACCACGACAACCCGCGCATGCATTACGAGACCACGGGTCCGGAGATCTGGCGCCAGACCGAAGGGCGCGTCACGCACTTCGTGAGCGCCATGGGAACGACGGGCACGATCACTGGCGCCGCGCGATTCCTGCGCGAGCAGAAGGCGGGGGTGCGCATCATCGGCGCGCAGCCAGCAGAAGGCTCACGCATCCCGGGCATCCGCAAGTGGCCGGAGGAATACCAGCCGAAGATCTACGAGCCGCAGCTGGTCGACGAGCTGGTGCCCGTCACGCAGGACGACGCCGAGGACATGGCGCGGCGCATGGCGCGCGAGGAGGGCATCTTCGGCGGCATCTCGGCCGCGGGCGCCTGCTGGGTGGCGCAGCAGATCGCGGCGCGCGAGGAGAACGCGACCATCGTGTTCGTGGTCTGCGACCGGGGCGACCGCTACCTGTCCACCGGCGTGTTTCCGGCCTGAGGTCGCCCCCATGGCCTACCGGATGCGCTTTTGCCCGCAATGCGCCACCCCCCTGGCTCCGATTGTGCAGGAAGAAGACAGCGGGCCGAAGGAGCGGCTGCGGTGTCCGGCGTGCGACTTCACGCACTGGAACAACCCGACGCCGGTGCTGGCGGCGATCGTCGAGGTGGAGGGCCGCGTGCTGCTGGCGCGCAATGCGCTGTGGCCGCCCAAGATGTTCGCCCTGATCACCGGCTTCATGGAGGCGGGCGAGTCTCCGGAGGAGGGCATTGCGCGCGAGCTCAAGGAGGAGACGAACCTGGATGCCCAGGCCGTGCGCCTGGTCGGGGTGTATGAATTCCTGCGCATGAACCAGGTGATCATTGCCTACCATGTGCAGGCCAGCGGCGAGGTGCGCCTCTCGCCCGAGTTGGTGGACTACCGCTTCTACGAGCCGCAGCAGCTCAAGTGCTGGCCGGCCGGCACCGGCTATGCGCTGGCCGACTGGCTGCGCTCGCGCGGGCACGAGCCGGTGTTTTTCACCGACGAGGAACATGCCGAGCGCCGCCGCGGGCTGGACGCCCCGCGCCCGGCCGATTGACCAGGAAAGAGAGAGCGAGAGCGATGGAATTCGACAGGGAAGTGGACGCACGCGGGTTGAACTGCCCGCTGCCCATCCTGCGCGCCAAGAAGGCGCTGGCGGGCATGGAAAGTGGCCAGCTCCTCAGGGTGGTGGCCACCGATACCGGCTCGCTGCGCGACTTCCAGGCCTTTGCCAAGCAGACGGGCAACGAGCTGGTGGAGCAGCGCACCGAGGGCGAGGAGTTCGTCCACGTGCTGCGCCGGCGCTGAAGGCCAGGCGCTGCGGGCGCGGCGCACGCCCTCAGAGCGACAGCGACTTCAGGTACGCGCGGAAGTGCTCGCCGACCTGCGGGTGCTGCAGCGCCAGTTCCACGGTCGCCTCCAGGAAACCTTCCTTGCTGCCGCAGTCGTAGCGCTTGCCGGAGTACTGGTAGGCGTAGACCGTCTCGTGCTGCATCAGGCGGGCGATGGCGTCGGTGAGCTGAATCTCGCCGCCCACGCCGGTCGGCTGGTTGCGGATCTCGTCGAAGATGCGCGGGGTCAGCACGTAGCGGCCGGCCACGCCCATGCGCGAGGGCGCCACTTCCGGGGCAGGCTTCTCGACGATCTCGTCCACGCGCAGCAGCGCGCCGCCGGCGCTCTCGCCGCGCACGATGCCGTAGCGCCGCGTGTGCTCGGCCGGCACTTCCTGCACGGCGATGAGCGAGCGCCCTTGCTTGCTGAAGGCCGCCGCCATCTGCGCCATCACGCCCGGGCCGCCGTTGTTGCCGACCATCAGGTCGTCCGCCAGGATCACCGCGAAGGCCTCGTTGCCCACCAGCGGCTCGGCGCACAGCACGGCGTGGCCCAGGCCGAGCGAGCGCGGCTGGCGCACGAACAGGCAGTTCATGTCGGCCGGGCTGACGCTGCGCACCAGCGCCAGCATGGCCTCCTTGCCGGCGGCCTCCAGCTCGCTCTCCAGCTCGTAGGACGTGTCGAAGTGGTCCTCGATGGCGCGCTTGCTGCGCCCGGTGACGAACACCATGTCGCGAATGCCCGCCTCGTAGGCTTCTTCGACGGCGTACTGGATCAGCGGCTTGTCGACCACCGGAAGCATCTCCTTGGGAGAGGCCTTGGTGGCGGGCAGGAAGCGCGTGCCGAGTCCGGCGACGGGGAAAACGGCCTTGCGGATGCGGGTGGGCTCGCTCAAATCGGGTACCTCGCTGTCAGGTGGACACAATCGCTCGACGGGCCGGCCGCCAGGGCAGGCGGCCCGGCCGGGGTTGGCGGCGATGTTAGCCCAGCCTTGCCAGCTGTTCGCGGATGCGCTCCAAGGTCGCGCCGTAGTCTGACACGCGCTGCTTTTCCTGTGCGATGACGGCTGGAGGGGCCTTGGCGACGAAGGCTTCGTTGGACAGTTTGCTGTTGGCCTTGGCGATTTCGCCCTCCAGGCGCGTGGCTTCCTTGCCCAGGCGCGCACGTTCGGCCGCCACGTCGATCTCGACGAACAGCGCCAGGCGCGCCTCGCCCACCACCGCCACCGGAGCCGCCTTGGCCGCCTCGGCCCATGCCGACTCGTCGTCGAAGACCTTGACCTCGCTGAGCTTGGCCAGGTTTTGCAGCACCGGGGCAATCTCGCGCATGAAGACCGTGTCGCCCGCGACCAGGAGCGGCAGGCGCTGCGCGGGCGACACGCCCATCTCGCCACGCAGCTGGCGGCAGGCGTCCACCACCTGCTTGATGCGCTCCACGTAGGCAATCGAGGCCTCGTCGATCTTGGCCGGCTGGGCCTGCGGGTAGGGTGCGATGGCCACCGACTCGCCCTGGACGCCCGCCACCGGCGCGACCTTCTGCCACAGCGCTTCGGTCACGAAGGGGATGATGGGGTGCGCCAGGCGCAGGATGGCTTCGAGCACGCGGATCAGCGTGCGGCGCGTGGCGCGCTGCTGCGCTGCGTTGCCAACCTGGATCTGCACCTTGGCGATCTCCAGGTACCAGTCGCAGAACTCGTTCCAGACGAAGTCGTAGATGGCGTTGGCGACGTTGTCCAGGCGGTAGTCGGCAAAGCCGCGAGCGACCTCGGCCTCCACTTTTTGCAGCAACGAGACGATCCAGCGGTCCGGCTGGCTGAAATCGAGGTACGCCTCGGTGCAGCCCTGCGCGTCGTCCAGGCCGCAGTCATAACCTTCGCAGTTCATCAGCACGAAGCGGCTGGCGTTCCAGAGCTTGTTGCAGAAGTTGCGGTAGCCCTCGCAGCGTTTGCTGTCGAAGTTGATGCTGCGGCCCAGGCTGGCGAGCGCCGCGAAGGTGAAGCGCAGTGCATCGGCGCCGTAGGCGGGGATGCCCTCGGGGAACTCCTTTTGCGTGTTCTTCCTCACCTGCGGGGCGGTTTCGGGGCGTCGCAGGCCGGTGGTGCGCTTTTCCAGCAAGGGCTCGAGCGCAATGCCGTCGATCAGATCCACCGGGTCGAGCACGTTGCCCTCGGACTTGCTCATCTTCCTGCCCTGCGCATCGCGCACCAGGCCGTGGATGTAGACGTGGCGGAAGGGCACGCGGCCGGTGAAGTGCGTGGTCATCATGATCATCCGGGCAACCCAGAAGAAGATGATGTCGTAGCCGGTGACGAGCACCGAGGATGGCAGGTAGAGGTTGTAGTCGTCCTCGGGCGCGTCGGATTGATGGGGCCAGCCCATGGTCGAGAACGGCACCAGCGCCGACGAGTACCAGGTGTCGAGCACGTCTGGATCGCGCCTCAGGCGCACACCCGCCCCCGCCTGGGCCTGCGCCTCGGCCTCGCTCGCCGCCACATAGACGTTGCCGGCCTCGTCGTACCACGCCGGGATCTGGTGCCCCCACCACAGCTGGCGCGAGATGCACCAGTCCTGGATGTTGTTCATCCACTGGTTGTAGGTGTTGACCCAGTTCTCGGGAACGAACTGCACTTGGCCGCTGGCCACCGCGTCGATGGCCTTCTGGGCGATGGATTTGCCGGTGACGTCGCCTTCGCCCACCTTGGACAGGGCGACGAACCACTGGTCGGTCAGCATGGGCTCGACGATCTGGCCGGTGCGCGTGCACACCGGCACCATCAGCTTGTGCTTTTTCGTCTCGACCAGCAGGCCCTGCGCCTGCAGGTCGGCGACGATGGCCTTGCGGGCTTCGAAGCGGTCCAGGCCGCGGTATTTTTCGGGGGCGTTGTCGCTGATGGTGGCGGTGAGCGTCAGCACCACCTCCATGGCCAAGCCGTGGCGCTGGCCCACGGCATAGTCGTTCTGGTCGTGCGCGGGCGTGACCTTGACCACGCCGGTGCCGAACTCGCGGTCCACATACTCGTCGGCAATGATGGGGATCTGGCGGCCGACCAGCGGCAGCGTCACGCTTTGGCCGATCAGGTGCGCATAACGTTCGTCTTCCGGATGCACCATGACGGCCACGTCGCCCAGCATGGTCTCGGGGCGGGTGGTGGCCACCACCAGCTGGCCGCTGCCATCCGACAGCGGATAGGCGATGTGCCAGAGCGAGCCGTCGCGCTCCTCGTTTTCCACCTCCAGGTCGGAGACGGCCGATTGCAGCACCGGATCCCAGTTGACCAGGCGCTTGCCGCGGTAGATCAGGCCCTGCCGGTACAGGCGCACGAAGGTTTCCGTCACCACCTCGGAGAGTTTCTCGTCCATGGTGAAGTACTCGCGGCTCCAGTCCACGCTGTCGCCCATGCGGCGCATCTGCGTGGTGATGGTGTTGCCCGATTGCTCCTTCCATTCCCAGACCTTGGCGATGAAATCCGCTCGGCCCAGGTCGTGGCGGCTCTTGCCTTCGGCTTGCAGCTGGCGCTCGACGACGATCTGCGTGGCGATGCCGGCGTGGTCCGTGCCCGGCACCCAGACTGTGTTGTGGCCCAGCATGCGGTGGTAGCGCGTCAGGCTGTCCATGATG
This sequence comes from Melaminivora alkalimesophila, assembly GCF_000282995.1. GTDB lineage: Bacteria > Pseudomonadota > Gammaproteobacteria > Burkholderiales > Burkholderiaceae_C > Melaminivora > Melaminivora alkalimesophila. The sequence goes on along the minus strand of NZ_ALEE01000530.1, from coordinate 804 downwards.
GTCTGGTTGAAGGCGTGGCCCATGTGCAGCGTGCCCGTCACGTTGGGCGGCGGCAGCTGGATGGCAAACGACGGCTGGGCGGCGTCTGGCTGGCCGGTGCCGCGCACGCCGGCCCGGCCGTAGCCGCGCCGCTCCCACTCGGGGCCCCAGTGCGCTTCCAGGGCGGCGGGCTCGAAGGACTTGGACAGGCTGGTAAGGCCGGGCTGCTGCGGGGTGTGGGAGTCGCTCATGGCAATGAAAAACGGCATCCCAGAGGATGCCGCCAGGGCTGGGTACGTCGGAACCCTCCATTTTATGCGTTGCGCCCCGCCAGGGGCACGGCGCGCAGCGCTGTCCGCCACCGAGGCATGCGGTCGGCGCCGACAGCGGCGCTCCGTCCTTTGGGCACAATGCGGCGTCTTGCCGCGGCGCGTCCGCGCTTGCCACTTCTGCCTCGCCAGCCCGATCGTGAAGAACTCCGCCATCCGCGCCGCCCTCCTGGCCTTCGCACTGGCCGCGGCCGCACACGCCCAGGAACCTCCGGCGGTCACGGCGCCCGCCGTGCGCCAGCCCCTCAGCTATGCCGAGGCGCAGCAGCTGTTGTTGACGCGCTCCGACCGCCTGGGCGCTGCCACGCGCGGGGTGGAGAGCGCGCGCCTGCGCCGCCAGGCCATGGAAGGCCTGGGCGGGCCGTCGGTGGCGGTGACCGGCATGGCCTACCACTACTCGGCGCACGCCGACATCAGCCTGGACCCGGCGCGCCACGCGATCTCCGGCATCCTGGACATGCTGCCGCCGCCGCTGGGCGCGGCGATCGGCGACCGC
>NZ_ALEE01000529.1 GCF_000282995.1 Melaminivora alkalimesophila | reverse complement strand
CGGCGACCGCCTGCCGCAGTTGCCCGGCAGCCTGGGCCTGCAGCGCGAGGCCAGCCGCGCCTCGGCCAGCGTCTCGCTGCTGTGGCCGATCTATGTCGGCGGCCTGGGCGACGCAGTGCGCGGCGAGCTCGATGCGCTGGCCGAGGAAGCCGAGGCCGACGCCAGCGCGACCCGGGACAGCCAGCAGACGCTGCTGGTGCAGCGCTACTTCGGCGCACAGTTGGCGGCGCGCGCGGCCGCGCTGCGCGCCGAGGCGCTGGCGGGCGTGCAGGAACACGCGGATGCGGCCGAGCGCATGCTGCGTGCGGGCGTGATTTCCGAGCTGGAGCGCCTGCAGGCGCAGGCGG
>NZ_ALEE01000528.1 GCF_000282995.1 Melaminivora alkalimesophila | reverse complement strand
CAGGCGCAGGCGGCGCTGGCCGATGCCCGGCAGCAGGCGCGCAAGGCGCGCGACGAGGCGGACCTGGCGGCCACGGCGCTGGCGCGCACCCTGCGCAGCCCGGCGCCGCTGCGACCGACCAACGCGCTGTTCGTGCACAGCCAGCCATTGGGCACGCTGCAGGAATTCATCGACACCGCACAGCGCCAGCACCCGGGCCTGGCCAAGGTGGACGCCAAGCGGCGCCAGGCCGGCGCGCTGCACGACGCGCAGGAGGCGCTGCGCCGGCCCCAGGTGCTGGGCTTCGGGATGCACGAACTCGCCACGCGCGGCAAGCCCAATTGGATCGCCGGCGTGGCCGTGCGCTACACGCTCTGGGACAGCGTGGACCGCGACCTGATGGCGGCGGCGACGCAGAAGAAGATCGAGCAGGCAGACCTCGCCGAGCAGCAGGCGCGCTCGGACATCGCCTTGCTGGTGGAGAAGAACTGGCTGGCGCTGGAGCATGCGCGCGCGCACTACCTGGCGCAGCAGGCCCAGGAAGACCTGGCGCGCGAGCTGGTGCGCCTGCGCAGCGCCGCGCTGCGCGAGGGCACCGGCACGCCGCTGGAGCTGATCGACGCGCGCCTGAACCTGGCGAAGGTGCAGACCGAGCGCGCCCAGACCGCCCACCAGTATGTGCAGGCGCTGGCCGCGCTGCTGGAGAGCACCGGCCAAGCCGACGAGTTCGAACGCTACATGGCACAGGCCGACATCCAGATTCCCACCGACGCCCCATGACCGACACCGCAGCACAGTCCCAGCCCCTTCCCGAGCCCACCACGCCTGCGCCTGGCCCGCGCCCGCGCCCGCCGTGGGGCGTGCTGCTGGTCGGCCTGTTGCTGCTGGCCTTCGTCGCCTGGGGCTTCTGGCGCGCGGCGCAGCCACCGGCGCCGTACTTCCAGGGTCAGATGGAAGCGCGCGAGACCGACGTGGCGCCCAAGGTGACGGCGCGCATCGCCCGGATCCTGGTGCAGGAGGGCCAGCAGATCCAGCCGGGCGAGCTGCTGATCGAGATGGACAGCCCGGAGGTGCGCGCCAAGATGGCGCAGGCCGAGGCCGCGCGCGACGCGGCGCAGGCGGTGGCCGACAAGGCGGCGCGCGGCGCCCGGCCCGAGGAGGTCCAGATGGCGCGCCAGAGCTGGCAGCGCGCCCAGGCGGCGGCCGAGCTGGCGCAGACCTCGTGGCAGCGCGTGCAGAGCCTGTACGACCAGGGCCTGGTGTCGGCCCAGAAGCGCGACGAGGCGCAGACCAATGCGCGTGCGGCGGCGGCGCAGGCCCAGGCGGCGCGCGCGCAGTACGAACTGGCACTGCGCGGCGCGCGCGAGGAGGACCGGGCCGCCGCCGAGGCGCAGGCGCGACGCGCCGCCGGGGCGATCGCCGAGGTCGAGGCGGCCGCAGCCGAGACGCAGCTGCGCAGCCCCGTGGGGGGCGAGGTTGCGAAGGTGCTGGTGCGCCTGGGCGAACTCTCGCCCCAGGGCGTGGCGGTGGTCACGGTGGTGGACCTGGCCGACCAGTGGGTGGTGCTGAACGTGCGTGAAGACCAGCTGCAGCGCTTCGCCAAGGGCAGCCGCTTCACGGGCCGGCTGCCGGCGCTGGGCGACCGGACGGCCGAATTCGAGGTGTTCTTCCAGGGTGTGCTGCCGGACTTCGCCACCTGGCGCACCACGCGCGGCAGCCAGGGCTTCGACGCGCGCACCTTCGAGGTCCACGCCCGGCCCGTGGCGCCCATCGAGGGGGCGCGCCCGGGCATGAGCGTGGTGGTCGAGGGCGGCGTGTGAGCATCCTCGCCGCCAGCCTGGCGCGCGAGTGGCGGCTGCTGCGCTCGCGCCCGCGCGACTGGGTGATGGTGAGCTGGGTGCCGCTCCTGTCGATGGCGCTGCTGTGCTGGATTTTCTCGGCGGGCCAGCCCTACGCCCTGCCGATTGCCGTGTGGAGCGAGGACGCCTCGGCCGCTTCGCGCCAGCTGGTGCGCATGCTGGACGCCACGCCGGGGCTGGCGGTGCGCGCCCAGGTGCTCAACCGCGCCGAGGCGCAGGACGCCCTGCAGCGCATGGAGGTCTATGGCGTGGTCCACATCCCGCCGGGCTTCTCGCGCGCGCTCAAGCGCGGCGGCAGCACCACCGTGACGCTGCTGCACAACGCGCAGCTGGGCACGCATTCGAGCCTGCTGCAGCGCGACGTGCGGCAGGTGGTCGGGACGCTGTCCGCCGGCATCGAGATGCAGGCCGCCGCCCGGCGCGGCACGCCCACGCAGGTGCTGCGCGTGCGCGCCGAGCCGATCCGCACGCAGCCCACCAGCCTGTTCAACGTCTCCACCAACTATGAGCAGTTTCTGGCGGCGGCGCTGGTGCCGGCGCTGCTGCACATCCTGGCCATGACGGCGGGCGCCTGGTCGGTCGGGCGCGAGCTGCGCGACGGCAGCATCGGTGAGTGGCTGCAGAGCGCGCCCGGCTGGTCGCGCACGCTGGCGGCGTTGCTCGGCAAGCTGGCCATTCCGATGGCGACGCTGTGGACCTGTGGCATGGCGGCACTGGCCTACCTGGCGCAACTGCGCGGCTGGGCGGTCGCGGGCTCGATGGCCTGGATCGCCCTGGGGCTGGCGCTGCTGGTGGCCGTGAGCCTGGCGGCAGGTGCGGCGCTGGCGGGCCTCACGCTGTCGCTGCGCAAGGCGCTGTCGGGGGCGGGGCTGCTGTCGGCGCCGGCCTTCGCCTTCAGCGGTGTGGGCTTTCCGCTGCTCGCCATGAGCGGCACGGCGCGCACCTGGGCGGAGGCCATGCCCTATACCCACTATGCGCGGCTGCAGCTCGAGCAGTGGCAGATGGGCGCGCCGGTGGCGCAGACGCTGCCGGTGGTGGCTGGGTTGCTGCTGGCCACCTTGCTGCTGCTGGCGCTGGCGGCGGGCGGGCTGGTGCGGGCGGCGCGGCTGCCGGAGCGCTGGGGGGCGCGCTAGGTGCGGCGACCGGGCTTTTTCCTGCTGTGGCTGCAGAGCCTGGCGGCGCTGCTGCGCGACCAGGGCGTGGCGCTGCTGCTGTTCGGCGCGCCGGTGCTCTACGGTTTCTTCTACCCCTGGTTCTACGCGCCCGAGGTGGTGCAGCGCGTGCCGGTGGCGGTGGTGGTGCAGGACGCCTCCAACCTCTCGCGCCAGATGCTGCGCTTTGCCCAGGCGAGTCCGCGCATCGATCCGGTGCTGGTCACGTCGGACGAGGGCGAGGCGCGCGCGGCGCTGCTGGCGGGGCAGATCGAGGGCTACGCGCTGATCCCGCGCGACTTCAAGCGCAAGGTGCTGCGCGCCGAGGAGGCGGTGGTGCCGGTCCATGCGAACGGCGCCTACCCGCTGGCGGCCAAGCAAGTGCAGTATGGCTTCGCCGAGGCCTTCGGAACGGTGTCGGCCGGGGTGGAACTCAAGCGATTGCAGGCCGGCGGACAGAGTGCGCTGCAGGCGGCCGACAGCCGCTCGCCGGTGAACTTGCGGGCGGTGGCGCTGTTCAACCCGACGGAGGGCTACGGCAGTTTCGTCGTCGCGGCGGTGGCGATCCTGATCCTGCAGCAGACGCTGCTCATGGGCGGCGCGCTGCTGGTGGGCACTTGGCGCGAGCAGGGCCGGGCCCATGCCGACGCGCGCACGTGGCTGGCGCGACTGCTGGCGCTGTGCGCGCCGGGGTGGCTGTCCGGGCTGTTTTACTTCGGCTGGATCTTCCTGTGGCAGGACTACCCGCGTGGCGGCAATCCGCTGGGGGCGCTGGCGCTGCTGGCGGTCTTCACCCCGGCGGTGGCGGGCTGCGGCGCGCTGCTCGGCTGGTGGCTGGCCGAGCGCGAGCGCGCGCTGCAGGTCGCCATGTTCACCTCCATCCCGCTGGCCTTCCTGGCTGGCTTCACCTGGCCGGTGGAGGCGCTGCCGGAGCTGCTGCAATGGCTGCGCTGGCTCTCGCCCAGCACGGCCGGCATCCAGGCGTCGCTGCGGCTGAACCAGGCAGGCGCGCCACTGGCGGCCGTGCTGCCGCAGTTGCTGTGGCTGGCGGCCATGGCGGTCGGCACCTGGGTGCTGCTGCTGTGGATCGCCGCGCGCGCGCCGCGCAGGGCGCCGGCGGTCCAGCCGCAAGGGCTGCCCGGCGCCTGACGCCGACGACCGGCGGCCGCTGCGAGGAGCCTCAGGTGCGCATGTCCGGCGGCTTGGGCAGCCAGGCGAACAGGGCGGCCGCCAGGCCCAGCAGCGCCGCGATCGCGCCCATGACCGCGACGTAGGGATCGACACCCGCGCGCGTCCCCATGGACGCCACCAGGCCCGTGAACCACTGCATCGCCGCCACGCCCAGGAACATCGCCATGGTGAAGACCGCCATGGCGCGCCCCGTCAGCTCGGCCGGGTAGGCGACGCGCACGTCGGCGTACTGCAGCACGATGAACCCGGACAGCAGGCCGATGGCCAGCATCAGCACCACGTCCACCCAGGCCGACAGCCCGAGCGCCAGCACGGCGAACATCGCCGCCATCGCCAGCGTGCAGGCCACCAGCCAGCGCCGGCGCCGTGCGGGGCCGGGGTCGATGCGGCCGAAGACCAGCGGACCGAACAGCGCCACCACCGACAGCGCCAGCGCCACGTTGCCGCTGGCCACCAGCGAGAAGCCGTGGCGCTCGATCAGGGCCGGGCCGAGCCACAGGCCGCGCAGCGAGATCAGCGCCGCATAGGTCACGGCCCCCAGCACCACGATGCCCCAGGTGTGGGGCAGGGTGAACAGGGCGCCAAAGCGCGCCACGGCCTCGCGCACCGATTCGCGCGGCGGCGCGTCGCTCGCGGCGGGCCGGGCCTGCGGCTCGTGCACGCTGCGCCAGATCCACAGCCAGGCGCCGATGGCCAGCGCCGCCAGCACCGCGAAGCCGCCGCGCCAGGACCATTGCTCGACCAGCCACGCCAGCGGGGTGCCGGTGAACAGCATGCCCAGCGTGCCCAGGGCCATGGCCAGTCCGGAGACGGCGGCGAAGCGCTGCGGCGCGAAGTGGCGCGCGATGAACACGGTGCACACCAGGAAGGCCGGCGCGCAGCCCACGCCGATCAGCACCTGCGCCAGCAGCAGCAGCCCGAAGCCGGAGGCCGCCGCCGACAGCAGCGCGCCGGCGATCGCCAGCGGGAAAGCCACCAGGATGGTGCGCCGCACCCCGTAGAGGTCGATGCCGATGCCCATGAAGATCTGCATCGCGCCGAAGGCGAAATGGAAGGCGCCGGCGAACACCCCCAGCGCCTGTGGCGACAGGGCGAACTCCGCCTGCAGCGGCGGCGCCATGATGGCGGCCACCGTGCGAAACGCATTGCTCAGTGCAAAACCCGAGGTCAGGGCGGCAAGCATCCACGGGGCGATGCGGGAGTCGCCGGGCGCGGCCGGGGCGCGAGGAGGGGGATGGTCGGGCATGGGGCCACAGGCTACAGCGGAAAGGCTGTTGCGGCAGTTGCTTCGGAGACGCAAGAATCCTCTGCGCCCGGCGCGGATAATGTCCCCCGGGTGACAGTGGGGCGGCGCAGCGCGGGCCGGCGGCCGCTCCCGTCCCGTGCCCCCGCCCGGCTGCCCTGGCCACGTTCCAGTGAACCTCCCATGAAGCTCCACACATTCTTCGTCAACAGCATCCGCTACAGCACGCTGGCGTCCTGCACGCTCGTCGCCATCGCCAGCGGGCTATGGATGCTGTTCTTCGGCTGGACCTGGCCCCTGCTGGTGCTGTGCGCGCTGGCGGTCTTCCTCACGCTGGTGGGCATCCGCGACCTGTATCAGACGCGCCACGCGATATTGCGCAACTACCCGATCCTCGGGCACCTGCGCTTCTGGCTGGAATTCATCCGGCCGGAGATCCGCCAGTACTTCATCGAAGGCGACGTGGAAAAGGGCGAGCCTTTCACGCGCGCGCAGCGCTCGGTGGTCTACCAGCGCTCCAAGGGCGAGCCGGACGTGCGGCCGTTTGGCACCAAGCTGGACGTGGGGGCCAAGGGCTACGAGTGGATCAACCATTCGATGCAGACCACCAAGATCGACTCGCACGACTTCCGCATCTGGATCGGCGGGCGCCCGGGC
>NZ_ALEE01000527.1 GCF_000282995.1 Melaminivora alkalimesophila | reverse complement strand
CGGGCGCCCGGGCGAGCCGCTGGAGGGTGTCTCGCCCTGCACCCAGCCCTACAACGCCAGCGTATTCAACATCTCCGCCATGAGCTTCGGCTCGATGTCGGCCAACGCCATCCTGGCGCTCAACCAGGGCGCGAAGATGGACGGCTTCGCCCACGACACCGGCGAGGGCGGCATCAGCCGCTACCACCGCGAGCACGGCGGCGATCTGATCTGGGAGATCGGCTCGGGCTACTTCGGCTGC
>NZ_ALEE01000526.1 GCF_000282995.1 Melaminivora alkalimesophila | reverse complement strand
CCTGCCGCAACGAGGACGGCAGCTTCAACCCGGAGCGCTTTGCCCAGCAGGCGCGCGACCCCCAGGTCAAGATGATCGAGATCAAGATCAGCCAGGGCGCCAAGCCGGGCCACGGCGGCATGCTGCCGGGCGCCAAGGTCACGCCCGAGATCGCCGCCGCGCGCGGCATCCCGGTAGGGGTGGACTGCGTCTCGCCATCGTCCCACAGCGCGTTTTCCACGCCGGTCGAGCTGATGCATTTCATCGTGCGGCTGCGCGAGCTCTCGGGCGGCAAGCCGGTGGGTTTCAAGCTGTGCATCGGCCACATCTGGGAATGGTTCGCCATCGTCAAGGCGATGCTCGAGACCGACATCACGCCCGACTACATCGTGGTCGACGGCGCCGAGGGCGGAACGGGCGCGGCGCCCATCGAGTTCTCCGACCACATGGGCGCGCCCGTGCAGGAAGGCCTGCATCTGGTCAACAACACGCTGATCGGCGTGAACCTGCGCCACCGCATCAAGATCGGCGCGGCGGGGAAGGTCATCAACTCCTTCGACCTGGCGCGCATGTTCGCGCTGGGCGCCGACTGGTGCAACAGCGGGCGCGGTTTCATGATGGCGCTGGGCTGCATCCAGGCGCAGGTGTGCCACACCGGCCGCTGCCCGACCGGCATCACCACGCAGGACGCGCTGCGCGAACGGGCGCTCGTCGTGCCGGACAAGGCCGTGCGCGTGGCGCAATACCACGCCAACACGCTGCACGCGCTCAAGGAACTGCTGCAGGCGGCCGGCCTGATGCACCCGGACCAGCTCACGCCGCACCACATCGTGCGGCGCATCGACAGCTCGCGCATCCGGCTGCTCTCGGCCGTCATGCCGACCATCCGTTTCGGCGCCATCCTGGATGATCTGGAGAACCAGCACAGCGTCTACCGGCTGTACTG
>NZ_ALEE01000525.1 GCF_000282995.1 Melaminivora alkalimesophila | reverse complement strand
CCGGCTGTACTGGCCGCTGGCCGATGCCCACAGCTTCTCGCCGCGCACGCCCAGCGACGAAGAGCTGCGCGCCAGCCCGGGCATCCGCCCGACGATTGCCGGCCGCCCGGCCTCGGCGGTGCAGATCGCCGAGGAGCTGACCCGACGGCGTGCGCCGCACCCCGAGCCCGTGAGCGCGCTCACGCCCGGCCAGGCGCGCAGCTTCCAGCCGGCCACTGCCGGCCCGTCCCAGGTGCCGCCGAGCTGGACCGGCTCGGGCGCCGACACGCGCCCGCCGGGGGATCCGCTGGCCGCTGCCGAGGACGGCGTGATGACCGCGCGCAAGCGCGAGCCGGGCGAGCCGTAG
>NZ_ALEE01000524.1 GCF_000282995.1 Melaminivora alkalimesophila | reverse complement strand
GGGGGAGCCGTAGCGGCGGCGGGACCTGGGCGCGGCAGGCCAGCAGGCAGGGGCGGCGGATAATCCGCGCTTTTTGCTGCCGGCCGCGCGAGCGCAGGCAGCCCCAACCAAAGGACGCGCGTGGATACCGTTTTGCTGCTCAAGGCCGCCATCATGGGCGTGGTCGAGGGCTTGACCGAATTCCTGCCCATCTCCTCCACCGGGCACCTGATCCTGGCCGGGGCATTGCTGGGTTTCGACGACGCCAAGGCCAAGGTCTTCGACATCGCCATCCAGACCGGTGCCATCTTTGCCGTGATCCTGGTGTACTGGCAGCGCATCCGCAGCACGCTCGAGCAGCTGCCGACCGAGCGGCAGGCGCAGCGCTTCGCGCTCAACGTGCTGATCGGCTTCCTGCCTGCCGTGGTGCTGGGGCTGCTGCTGGGCAAGGCCATCAAGGAGCACCTGTTCACGCCGGTGGTGGTCGCCAGCGCCTTCATCCTGGGCGGCTTCGTGATCCTCTGGGCCGAGCGGCGCCAGCAGGCGGCGGTGCGCATCCAGTCGGTGGACGACATGGGTCCGTGGGATGCGCTGAAGGTCGGGCTGGTGCAGTGCATGGCGATGGTGCCGGGCACCAGCAGGAGCGGCGCGACCATCATCGGCGGCATGCTGCTCGGCCTGTCGCGCAAGGCGGCGACCGACTACTCCTTCTTCCTCGCCATCCCGACGCTGATCGGCGCCGGGGTGTACAGCCTGTACAAGGAGCGGGCGCTGCTGTCGGCGGCGGACGTCCCGCTGTTTGCTGTCGGCCTGCTGTTTTCCTTCATCAGCGCCTGGCTGTGCGTGCGCTGGCTGCTGCGCTACATCAGCCACCACAGCTTCGTGCCGTTTGCCTGGTACCGGATCGGCTTTGGGCTGGTGGTGCTTGCCACCTCGTGGTCGGGGCTCGTGACCTGGGCGGAATGAGGGCGCGGGCGGCGCTCAGGCTTTCCCCGCGCCCGCCTTCTTCGCCGCGGCGGTGGCTGCGACGGTCTCCAGGTTGCGCAGCGCGGCCTCGATGGCCGCGGCGGTGGTCAGGGGCTGCTCCATCGGGAACAGGTGGCTGCCGTCGAGCATCATGATGCGCCCCTGCGTGACGCGCTCGGTCAGCGCCATCCCGACCTGGCGCATCTCGGCCGAGCTGCGCCCGCCGATGAAGGCCGCCGGGCAGCGCAGCGGATGGCGGCGCAGCTGGCTGTCGAGGTTGTGGGGCAGGGTGTTGTAGATCTGCGTCTCGACCGCGCGATCGAAGGCGAGCACGCGCTTGCCGCCCTCGTCCACCAGGCCGTGCTCGATGTAGTCGCGCAGCACTTGCGGGTCCCAGCGGGCGAAGATCTTCTTGCGCTGGAAGTGGGCCAGGGCTTCCTCGTTGCTCGCCCAGCTGTTGCGGCGCGCGCGGCTCACCCGCCCGGGCGAGAGTGCGTCCATGACCTGCGCCCGCTTGGCCACGCCGACGGCGCCCGCGCGCCAGCCGCCCACCAGTGGCGAGTCGATCAGCAGCACGCCGCGTGCCAGTTCGGGATGGCGCGAGGCGGCCATCACGCTCAGGAAGCCGCCCAGGGAGTGCCCGACGAGGAAGGCCGGCTCGCCGCTGCGCTGCTGTTCCTCGGCCGCGAAATCGGCGAGCTGCTGCACGAGGTGGGGCCAGTTGTTGCTCACCGGATAGCGCGGGTCGTGGCCGTATCGTTCGACCGCACTGACGGAAAAGCCGCGCTCGCGCAGGTGGGCGAACAGCACCCGGTAGGTGCCGGCAGGAAAGCTGTTGGCGTGAGAAAAGACAATGCGTGCCATGGTGGTAGCGTGGGAGGTGGCCGGGGACTTGCCGCAGCGGCAGGGGGGCAAGTGTAGGGCGTTGCGCGCAGCCAACCGAGCGACGGTCGACGCCGTTCGGAGGGGACGGTTTTGGGACAATGGGCGCAATGACCGAATTGCACGCCGACTACGCTCCCGCGGCGCCGCCCGCGGCGCTGCCCAGGGCGCCGCTGCGGCTGAGTTGCGTGGTGCCGGCCCACAACGAGGAGGCGAACCTGGAGGCCTTCGTGCGTGCCCTGGCCGACGCGGTGGCGGCCCTGACGCCCGAGTTCGAGATCATCGTCGTCAACGACGGCAGCCGGGACGGCACGCACGAGGCGGCCTTGCGGTTGCTGGACGGGTTGCCGCTGCGCTACCTGGCACTGTCGCGCAACTTCGGCAAGGAGTCGGCGCTCTCGGCCGGCATCGACCACGCGCGCGGCAACGCGGTGCTGCTGATCGACGCCGACTTCCAGCACCCGCTGTCCATGCTGCCGCAGATGCACCAGCTCTGGCAGCTGGGCTACGACATGGTCTACGGGGTGATTGCCGACCGCAAGGGCGAGAGCGGCGCCAAGCGCATGGGCACCAGCCTGTTCTACCGCCTGCTCAACAGTGGCAACCGCGTCAAGGTGCCGCCCCACGCGGGCGATTTCCGCTGGATGGACCGGCGCGTGGCCGAGGCGCTCAGCGCGCTGCCCGAGCACCATCGCTTCATGAAGGGGCTGTACGCCTGGGTGGGTTTTCGCACCGCGGCGCTGCCCTTCGTGCCGCAGACCCGGGCCGGGGGCGCGTCGAGCTTCAACCTGCGGCGCCTCGGCTCGCTGGCGCTGCTGGGGCTGACCTCCTTCACTACCATGCCGCTGCGCGTGTGGAGCGTGATCGGCAGCGTGGTGGCGCTGGGGGGCGCTGGGCTACGGCACATGGATCACCGTGGAGACGCTGCTGTTCGGCGCCGACCTGGAAGGCTGGCCGACGCTGGCCGCCGGCATCATGCTGTTTTCCGGCGTGCAGCTGATGTCGATCGGCGTGCTGGGGGAATACATTGGCCGCATCTACGATGAGGTCAAGCGCCGCCCCAGCTACCTGGTGGCGCGCGACGAGGACCGCAGCCCCTTGCGCGAACCGCGGCAGCCATGAGCGCAGCCCGCTGTCTTCGGCCCCTGCAGCAGTGGCCCCAGGGCGTGCTGTTCGTGCTGGTGGGCGGGGCGGCGGCGGCCACCCACCTGCTGGCGATGGCCTTCTGGGTGGCGCTCGTGGGGATGGCGCCGCTGGTGGCGAACGGGTTGGCGTTCCTGCTGGCTTTCTGGGTCAGCTACTGGGGCCATGCGCGGCTGACCTTCGCGCCCACGGGCGCCCGGGGCGCGCGCACCGTGCTGCGCTACTTCCTGGTGGCGGGCCTGTCCTTCGCTGCCAACGAGCTGCTCTATGCGCTGGCGCTGCGCTGGCTGCCCTGGCATTACCTGGCGAGTCTGTTGCTGGTGCTGCTGCTGGTGGCCGTGGGCACCTTCGCGCTCAGCAAGCTCTGGGCTTTCCGGCCGGTGGAGGGCCGATGACGGCGGGCGACGTGGCGGATGAGGGTGTGCGCAGCATCGTGCTGTGTGCCGATGACTATGCGCTGCATCCGGCGGTGGACGAGGCAGTGTGCCGACTGGCCGCGCAGGGGCGGCTGTCGGCCACGAGCTGCATGGCGACCTCGCCGCGCTGGCGCGAGGCGGCAGCGGCGCTGCAAGGGCTGCGACCGGGGCTGGCCGCCGGGTTGCACCTGAACCTCACGGAAGCGCACGGCGGAGCCGTGGAGGCGCGCACGCTCGGGCAGGTGTTGCGCCAGGCCTACCTGCGCGGCCTGCCGCGCGCGCAGCTGCAGGCCGCGCTGCGCGCCCAGCTGGACGCCTTCGAGCAGGCCCTGGGCACGCCGCCCGACTTCCTGGATGGCCACCAGCATGTGCACCAGCTGCCCGGGGTGCGCGAGCTGGTCGAGGCCGAGCTGCAGCGGCGCTATGCGCTCCACGAACGTCCGTGGCTGCGCTCCACGGTTCCGGCGGGCGGCCTGTGGCGCACGCCCAAAGCGGCGGCGCTGGCCCTGCTGGGCGGCTGGAGCGCCACCCGGCGCTGGCGCGCGGCGGGTCTGCAGGCCAATCGCGGTTTCGCGGGTGTGTATGGTTTCGACGCGCCGGATGTGGCGGCCTATCGGGCGCACATGCGGCGCTGGCTCGCGCACCTCGCGCCCGGGGGGGTGCTGATGTGCCATCCAGCGGTGGCGCTCCTGTCGCAGGATGCCATCGGCCACCAGCGGCCAGTGGAGTTCGCCTACCTGGCGTCCGAGGCCTTTGCCCAGGACCTGGAGGAGGCCGGGCGCGCCATCCACCGCGGCCCGCGGCTGCCGGTGCATCCGGGCCGGGACGGCCGCTGAAGGGCGGCGGGAACCTGCCCGGGCCTGCCGCTCAGAATGGGGAAGGGCTGCCGCTGTCCCTCTCGTCCGACGACGCGTCCGGTGTCCCGGACGTGGCGGCATCGGGGCCGGACGCGGGCTCCTGTTCGGCGATCGCCTGGCGCACCGCCGCCTTGTCGCCGGCGCTGGCGAACTTGCTGTACTTGCCCAGGATCGGCACCAGCTGGCCATAGATGCGTGGGTTGGCCGCCAGGCACTCGCGTTGCTCCATGAAATCGGCCTCGCCCGTGAAGTTGCCGACCAGGCCGCCGGCCTCGGTCACCAGCAGGCTGCCCGCGGCCACGTCCCAGATGGACAGACCCGCCTCGAAGAAGCCGTCCGTGAAGCCGGCCGCTACGTAGGCCAGGTCGAGCGCCGCGGCGCCGGCGCGACGCAGCCCGGCCGTGCGCGGCATCACGTCGGCCATCATCCGCAGGTAGCTCTTGAAGTCATCGCCCGGGCGGAAGGGAAAGCCGGTGGACAGCAGGCTCTCGGCCAGTCGCGTGCGCTTGGACACGCGGATGCGACGGTCGTTCAGGAAGGCGCCGCGCCCGCGCGTGGCGGTGAACAGGTCGTTGCGCGTCGGGTCGTACACGACGGCATGCTCCACGCGCCCCTTCACGGCCAGCGCGATGCTCACGCCATAGACGGGAAAGCCGTGGATGAAGTTGGTCGTGCCGTCGAGCGGGTCGATGATCCAGACGAAGTCGGCATTCTTTGCGCCTCGCTCGCTGCCCGACTCCTCGGCCAGGATGCCGTGGCTGGGGTAGGCCGTGAGCAGCGTGTCGATGATGGCCTGCTCGGCCGCCTGGTCCACCTCGGTCACGAAGTCGTTGATCTGCTTTTGTGACACCCGCACCGCCTCCACGTCCAGCGCCGCGCGGTTGATGAGGGCGCCGGCGGCGCGGGCGGCCTTGATGGCCACGTTGAGCATGGGGTGCAGGCAGGAGGACATGGGCTGGCGGTGACGAAGGAGCGGGCGGGCGGCGCGCAGGCCGAAGAAGGCGCGGCCCGGCGATGCGGGCGCAAAGGGACGATTTTAGCGGCAGGCGCCAGCGCCCGTCGGTGCGCGGCGACAATGCGGCCCACCATGAAGACCCGTTTCGTCCTGATCCACACCAGCCACGCCGGCAACGTCGGCGCTGCGGCGCGCGCCATGAAGACCATGGGCTTCGACGACCTGGTGCTGGTGGCGCCGCGCTGGCCCAACGTGCTGCGCCGCGAGGAAACCATCCAGCGCGCCAGCGGGGCGCTGGATGTGTTGCAGCAGGCGCGCATCGTCGCCACGCTCGACGAGGCGCTGGACGGCATCAGCCACCTGTGCGCCACCGCCATGACGCCGCGCGACTTCGGCCCGCCCACGCGCGCCCCACGGGCGCATTTCGAGGGGCTGTTGGGGCGGGGGTTCGGGGAGGCAGGCGGCGCCGGCAGGCCGGCCACAGGGGAGACCGGCATCGCCTTCCTGTTCGGCAGCGAGCGCTTCGGCATGGCCAACGAGGACGTGTACCGTTGCCATGTGGCGCTGTCCATCCCGACCCATCCACAGTTCGGTTCGCTCAACCTGGCAGCGGCCGTGCAGCTCATCGCCTACGAGTGGCGCCAGGCGCTGGGTGGTTTCGACGTGCCAGCCCGCCTGCCCCAGGCGGAGTGCGCCGACGCGGCCCAGCTCGCCGGCATGCTCGCTCACTGGCAGGAAGCCCTCACCGCCGTCGGTTTCCTCGATCCGGCCGCGCCCAAGAAGCTCATGCCGCGGCTCAACCAGCTCTTCAACCGTGCGCGGCCCACGGTGGAGGAAATCCACATCCTGCGCGGTGTCGCCAAGGCCATGATCCAGGCCGCGCGGCCAAAAAGCTAGACTCATCGGCTTCCCTGCCTGCAACGTTTTCATGCTCTCTCGCCTGCGCTCCGACATCCAGTGCATCCTCGACCGCGACCCGGCCGCGCGCAGTCGCTGGGAGGTGGTCACCTGTTATCCGGGTCTGCACGCGATCTGGCTGCACCGGCCGGCGCACTGGTGCTGGACGCGCGGCCTGCGCTGGCTGGGGCGCTTCATCTCGCACGTCTCGCGCTGGCTCACGGGCATCGAGATCCATCCGGGCGCGCAGATCGGCAACGGCGTCTTCATCGACCACGGCATGGGGGTGGTGATCGGCGAGACGGCAGTGGTGGGCGATGGCTGCACCATCTACCACGGCGTGACGCTGGGCGGCACCTCGCTGTACAAGGGCGCCAAGCGCCACCCGACGCTCGGGCGCGACGTGGTGGTGGCGGCGGGCGCCAAGGTGCTGGGCGGCTTCGAGGTGGGCGACGGGGCGAAGATCGGCAGCAACGCGGTGGTCATCAAGCCGGTGCCGGCCGGCGCCACGGCGGTGGGCATTCCCGCGCGCATCATCCCGAGCAAGGAAGGCCAGAGCGCCGACGTGACCGAGGCGTCCGCGGGCGAGGGGCCGGTAGCGCCGAAGTTCAGCGCCTACGGCGTCGCGCCGCAGCAGGAAGACCCGCTCACGCAGGCGATGCGCGGCCTGGTGGAGTCGGCCAGCGTGCAGGACCAGCAGATCGCCCAGCTGTGGCGCGCGATCGAGAAACTCTCGGCCGGTCAGAGCGCGGCCGACTGCCTGCCCTGCGAGGACGAGCGCCGGCAGAAATTCGAGCCCGGGCGCTTTCGGGACATCATCGGCAAGTGAGCGCGGCGCGTCAGCCGGCGCGCACGTGCCGCACCGCTGCCTTGGGCCGGAAGGCCTTGCACACGCTGTCGCGTGTCTCCAGATAGGGCCCACCGATCAGGTCGATGCAGTAGGGCACGGCGGCGAAGATGCCTGGCACCAGCGAGGCGCCGTCCTCGCCCTTGAGCCCCTCCAGCGTCTCGGCGATCGACTTGGGCTGGCCCGGCAGGTTGATGATCAGGCACTTGCCGCGGACCACGGCGGTCTGGCGCGACAGAATGGCGGTGGGTACGAAACGCAGCGAGATCTGGCGCATCTGCTCGCCGAAGCCGGGCAGCTCGCGGTCGGCCACGGCAAGCGTCGCCTCGGGCGTGATGTCGCGCGGGGCGGGGCCGGTGCCGCCGGTGGTCAGCACCAGCGCGCAGCCCAGCCCGTCCACCAGCTCGGTGAGGGCCCGCACGACCTGCTCGGGCTCGTCGGGCACCAGGCGCTCGTGGAAGGCGATCGGGTTGTGCAGCGCACGCCCGAGCCAGTCTTTCAGGGCGGGCAGGCCCTTGTCCTCGTAGGCGCCACGGGAGGCGCGGTCGCTGACCGAGACGATGCCGATGGTGACCGGCTCGGGCGGCGGGAGTGCGGTGGAGGTTTCGGTGGGGGGCATGGAAGGGGAAGCGTGGATTTCTTGTCGGGCCGGGTGCCGGGCCGCGGTGCGGGACGGCCTCAGGCGTCGCGCGAGCGTTGCTCCTCGGCGCCATAGACGGCCGCGTCGGCCATCTGCGTGCGGATCAGCTGGTAGAGCTCGCGCCAGGCGCGTCCGCGCCGCGGTGCGTGGCCCTCGGCCACGGCGCTGCCGTCCTGGGCGTCCTTGCGGGCCTGGCGGATGAGGGCGCGCAGCTGCTGCACATCGGTGCGCGGGAACTGCAGCAGCCAGTCCTGCAGGCGCTCGTCCTGCGCCACCAGCTGCTCGCGCCAGTGCTCGGCCTGGTGCAGCAGCAGCTTCTCGTGCGCGCTGCCGCTGCGCTGTTCCTCCAGCGCGCTGCGGACCGCCTCGAGCGTGTCCTCCTCGAGGGTGCGCATGAGCTTGCCAACGTACTGCATCTGGCGGCGCCGGCCCTCGAAGTCGCTGATGCGGCGGGCCTCGGCGAGGGCCTCCTGCAGCTGGTCGGGCAGGGCAAGGCGCGCGAACAGGTCGGCGCGCAGCGTCAGCAACTCGGCGCCGAGCGCCTGCAGCGCCTCGCTCTCGCGCTTGAGTTCGGTCTTGGTGGCACCGGCGGTGCCCTTGAGATCGGCCTTCAGTTCCAGGTCCAGCGCGCTGCCTTCGGCGACGAACTGGCCCTGCACGTAGTAGCCCTTCCTGGATTTGCGTGACATGGTGCGGCGGCAGTGGTCGTGCGGGAGGCCGCGCAGGCGCGGCGAGGGTCTTGTCCGCCGGCGCTCGGGCGGCGCCGGGGCGGCAAGTATCATAGCCGGCGCCATGACAAAACCACGCCCGGGTCGCCGCGCCGCGACCGCCATCCCCTCCGCCCCGGCCACGGCCGAACCCCCGGACCGCCCCCAGGCGGGCTTCAGCTACTCCCGCGCTTTCTTCGAGGAGATCGTGGACCACGCGCTGGCGCACGCGCGCCGATTGGGGGCGACCGATGCCGGCGCCGAGGCCTCGGAAGGCTGCGGCCTGTCGGTGAGCGTGCGCAAGGGCGAGCTGGAGACGGTGGAGCGCAACCGCGACAAGTCGCTGGGCATCACGGTCTACGTGGGCCACCGGCGCGGCAACGCCAGCACCTCGGATTTCTCCGAGGCGGCGGTGGAGCGCACCGTGCAGGCGGCCTACGACATCGCCCGCTTCACCGCCGAGGACCCGGCCGCCGGGCTGCCCGACGAGGCGGACATCGCCCCGCCCGACACGCACCGCGACCTGCAGCTGTTCCATCCCTGGACCGTGACCAGCGAGGAGGCGGCGCGGCTGGCGCTGGCGTGCGAGGCG
>NZ_ALEE01000523.1 GCF_000282995.1 Melaminivora alkalimesophila | reverse complement strand
GTGCGAGGCGGCCGCCTTTGCCACGCACCGGCGCATCACCAACAGCGAGGGCGCCGGCGTCTCGGCCCAGCAGAGCCACTTCTTCAGCGCCCACACCCGCGGCTTTCGTGGCGGCTACGCCAGCTCGCGCCACAGCATCTCGGTGGCGCCGATCGCCTCGCTGCCCGGGCGCAGCGGCGAGATGCAGCGCGACTCCTGGTACAGCTCGATGCGCAACGCCCAGGCGCTTGCCTCGCCCGAGGCGGTGGGCCGCTACGCCGCCGAGCGCGCACTGTCGCGCCTGGGCAGCCGCAAGATCAGCACGCGCGAATGTCCGGTGCTGTTCGAGTCGCCGCTGGCAGCCGGCCTGCTGGGTGCCTACGTGCAGGCGACCAGCGGCGGGGCGCTGTACCGGCGCAGCAGCTTCCTGCTCGAGTCGCTGGGCACGCAGGTTTTCCCCGACCACATCGACATCGAGGAAGACCCGTTCATCATCGGCGGCAAGGGCAGCTCGCCCTTCGACCAGGAGGGTGTGCGCGTGGCGCCGCGGCGGGTGGTGGACGGCGGGCGGGTGGAGGGCTACTTCCTGTCCACCTATTCGGCGCGCAAGCTGGGCATGAAGACCACCGGCAACTCGGGCGGCTCGCACAACCTGGCGCTGACTTCGCGCCGCACCCGCCCGCAGGACGACCTGCAGGCCATGCTGCAAAAGCTCGGCACCGGCCTGTTCGTCATCGAGCTGATGGGCCAGGGCGTGAACTACGTGACGGGCGACTACTCGCGCGGCGCGAGCGGCTTCTGGGTGGAGAATGGCCAGATCGCCTACCCGGTGCACGAGATCACCATCGCCGGCAACCTGCGCCAGATGTTCCAGGGCATCGAGGCGGTGGGCGCGGACGCCTACACCTACGGCGCCAAGACAGTCGGCTCGGTGCTCGTCAACCGGATGAAGGTCGCGGGCAGCTGAGCCGGAGGCCGCTTTCAGGCGGCCGGTGGCGCCGCCTCGGCCATGGCTTGCAGGAGCCGGTCGGCCGCGGCGTGCGGATCGCCAGCGGCGACGAGCGCGCGCACCACGGCGATCGAGCCGACACCGGTGGCCAGCACTGCGGGAAACTGCTCCAGGCCGATGCCGCCGATGGCCACCAGCGGGTAGCTGCGCGCCAACCGTGCATAGGCCGCCAGCCGCGCCAGGCCCTGGGGGGCCGTTGCCATCTTCTTCAGCGTAGTGGGGAACACCGCCCCGAGCGCCAGGTAGCTGGGGCGCACCTGACTTGCGCGCACCATCTCGGCGTAGCCGTGCGTGCTCACGCCCAGCCGCAGGCCCGAATCGCGCAGCCGCTCGCGCTCTTGCGGCGCGAGCGCATCGAGGTCTTCCTGCCCCAGGTGGACGCCGTAGGCGCCTGCCGCCAGTGCTTCTTGCCAATGGTCGTTGATGAACAGCCGTGCGCCCGTGCCCGCGACCGCCTCGACGGCCGCGCGCACCTCGCGCGCGATCGCGCCGGGGTCGTCGGACTTGAAGCGCAGCTGCACCGTCGGCACGCCGCTGCGCGCCATGCGCGCGACCCATCCGGCGTCCGGCAGCACGGCATACAGCCCGAGCGCTTTCGGGCAGGGCGCGAAGGCCGCGCCGCCAGAGCGCTCGGCCAGGCCGAAATCGCGCGGGTCGTCGGGCCAGTGGCCGGCGTCGAAACCACCGGTGCGCTGCGCCTGGACCGCCCAGGCGCGGGCGATGCATTCGGCGTCCGAGGCGATGAAGCCCAGCGTCGCTGCAGCCTCCAGCGCCGCCCGGTAGACCGGGTCGTCCCCCGTGGGTGCGGGCGGCGGGACCGGCTCGAAGCCTGTGAAGGTGGCTGCATGCTGCGCCAGGATGGCCTGCACGCACGCTGCGTGGTTCTGGGGGGCGCTCATGGCTGCACGTGGTGCCAAAAGGGCGTGCCCAGCACCGGCGTGCTGGCTTGCGCGGTCGACTGGGGCTGCATGGCACCGGCCAGGCGCGCGGCGCGGCCGGCGGCCACGG
>NZ_ALEE01000522.1 GCF_000282995.1 Melaminivora alkalimesophila | reverse complement strand
GCGGCCACGGCCTGGGCGAAGGCGCCCGCCATGGCCACCGGATCGCCCGAGC
This sequence comes from Melaminivora alkalimesophila, assembly GCF_000282995.1. Classification (GTDB taxonomy): domain Bacteria; phylum Pseudomonadota; class Gammaproteobacteria; order Burkholderiales; family Burkholderiaceae_C; genus Melaminivora; species Melaminivora alkalimesophila. The sequence continues at coordinate 2,240 of NZ_ALEE01000522.1, read as the reverse complement.
GCGCCACCGCCGTGTTGAGCAGCACGCCGTCGTAGCCCCACTCCATGACCTGGCAGGCATGCGAGGGCAGGCCCAGTCCGGCATCCACCAGCATCGGCACGTCCAGGCGCTCGCGCAGCAGCTGCAGCGCGTAGGGGTTGACCGGCCCGCGGCCGGTGCCGATGGGCGCCGCCCACGGCATGATCGCCTGGCAGCCGACGTCCACCAGGCGCTGGCACAGCACCAGGTCGTCGGTGCAGTAGGGCAGCACGTGAAAGCCCTCGCGGATCAGCTGGCCGGCAGCCTCCACCAGGTTCAGGGTGTCGGGCTGCAGCGTGTAGTCGTCGCCGATCACTTCCAGCTTGATCCAGGGGGTGCCGAAGACCTCGCGCGCCATGTGGGCGGTGGTCACGGCCTCCTCGACGCTGTAGCAGCCGGCGGTGTTGGGCAGCACCGGCACGCCTAGGCGCGCCAGCAGCTCCCAGAAGCCCTGGCCGGCATCGCCGGGCTGGGTCCCCTGGCGGCGCAGCGCGGCCGTGACCATCGCCGGCCGCGCCTGCCGCACCGCCGCCTCCAGCACGGCCGGAGAGGGATAGCGGGCGGTGCCCAGCAGCAGGCGGCTGGTGAATTCCTGGCCGTAGAGCACCAGCGGGTCCGGCGCCGCGGCAGCGGTGGGGGCGGGGAGGTCGTTCGGAGAAGGCATGGGGGTTTCGGGCATGGTTGTCTTGTCTATCCACCGGTGACGGGGGCGATGATCTCCACCTGGTCGCCGGGCTCCAGCCGGTGCGCGGCGTAGCGGGTGTTGGGGACGAACTGCAGGTTGACGGCCACCGCGAAGGGCGGGCGCGGCGCGAGGTGGGCGATGGCATCGGCCACGCTGGCGCCCTCGGGCAGTTCCACGGGCTCTTGGTTGATCAGGACGTGCATGCTGGGGCAGCCTCCTCCACACGAAGGTCGAAACGGCGGGCGAGCGGCGATTGTCCGGCCTCCAGCAGCTCCAGCACCACATCGAGCAGCGCCGGGGCGATCATGAAGCCGTGGCGGTACAGGCCGTTGACCTCCAGCACGCGGGGCCGCACGGCGCGCACCGCCGGCAGATTGTCGGGCAGGGTGGGGCGGCACTGCGTGCCCAGCTCCAGGATGCGCGCCTCGGCAAAGCCGGGGTGGACGGCGTACGCGGCGGACAGCAGCTCCAGCGTGGAGCGCACGCTCGCGGGCGAGAGGTCGTCGGATTCGATCTCGGTGGCGCCGATCACGAACACGTGGTCCTGCTTGGGCGCGATGTAGATCGGGTAGCGCGGGTGCACCAGCCGCGTGGGGCGCGCCAGCGCGACGCCCGGCGCATGCAGCCGCACCACCTCGCCGCGCACGCCGCGCAGCACGCGCCAGTCGGCGCGGGCGCCCAGGCCCCGGCAGTCGAGCAGCAGATCGGGCTGGCCCGGCGTGCCGGGCCGGAAATCCGCTGGCGTGCGCGCGCTGTGCCAATGGAGGCGCGCGCCCAGCTGCTCCAGACCCTGCAGCAGCGCGTCCAGCAGCTGGCGGTTGTCGAGCTGGCCTTCGCCCGGCAGGTACAGGCCCTGGTGGAAGCGCCCGGCCATGCCGGGATCGAGTTGCGCCAGACGCGCGCCGTCCACGGCCTCGGGGGCTGGCAGTTCGGGGATGGCGGCCTGCGTCTGCACCAGTTTCCGTGCGAGCCACGCGGCCTCGGACGCGTCCTGGCGGTGCCAGAGGATCAATGTCCCTTCCTGCTGGAAGTAGACCGGTGCCGGGAGCTGTGCGATCAGCCCGGGCCAGCGCGCGAGCGCGTGCTGGCCCATGCGCACCACGCCCGGCTCGGTCACGGCCGATTCGGCCAATGGCGCCAGCATGGCGGCGGCGACGCGCGCCGCGCTGCCTTCGGCCCGGGGTCCGGCAGCGTCATGCAGTTCGATGCGGTGGCCGCGCCGGGCGAGTTCCACGCCGAGCAGCCGGCCCATGAGGCCGGCGCCAAGGATGGTGATGGAAGCGGGAGAGGAGGGAGGGAGCGTGAGGGACATGGATGTCTGCCAGCGGGCCGGTCGGAACGAACGGGCGTGGCAACGCGCCTTGCGAAAACTCCCCACGCCAGCATGACCTGGTTCGGGTGCCTAAGGGTCTGATCTCAGCCGCCGTGCCCGGTCGCCCGTGACCGCGGCGGCACCCCCGTTTCGTCCGAAAGGGCCATTACAGCACAGGCCCTTCGCCCCTGTCGTTGACGTGGCGCAGGGCGCGGCGGCGCGGCC
>NZ_ALEE01000521.1 GCF_000282995.1 Melaminivora alkalimesophila | reverse complement strand
GGCGGCGCGGCCGGGGGTGGGCGCGCCATGCCCGATAATTTTTCCCATGAACCCGAATCCTTGCACGGCCTCCGCGCCGCCCCCCCAGCCGCCCCGCCGGCGCTACGCGCGCGTGCTGTCCATCGCCGGATCCGACAGCGGCGGCGGCGCGGGCATCCAGGCCGACCTCAAGACCTTCGCCGCGCTCGGCTGCTATGGCATGACGGCGATCACCGCCATCACGGCCCAGAACACGCGCGGCGTCAGCGCCATCCATGGCGTGCCGCCCGAGATGCTGCGCGCGCAGATCGACGCCGTGGCCGAGGACATCGGGGCCGATGCCGTGAAGATCGGCATGCTGCACTCGCCCGAGGTGGTCCAGGTGGTGGCCGACGCCATCCGCCGCCACGGGTTGCCCAATGTGGTGCTCGACCCGGTCATGGTGGCGACCAGCGGCGACCGGCTGATCGCCGAGGAGACCGTGGCGGTGCTGGTGCGCGAGCTGTTTCCGATCGCCGCGCTTGTCACGCCCAACCTCGACGAGGCCGGCTGGCTGATCGGGCGGCCCATCACCCAGGAGGCCGAGCTCGACGCGGCCGCCGACGAGCTGCTGGCGCTGGGCGCGCGCGGCGTGCTGCTCAAGGGCGGGCACCTGCCGGGCGAGCGCGTGGTGGATGTGCTGGCGCTGCCGGGCGCGGCGCACGAGCCCCTGGCGGCGGCGCGCATCGCCACGCACAACGGCCACGGCACCGGCTGCACCCTGTCCTCGGCGATCGCGGCGCAGCTGGCGCTCGGCGAACCGCTGCCCGAGGCGGTGCGCAGCGCGCGGCGCTACATCCTCGGGGCGATCGCCGCCGGCGCCGACGTGCACACCGGCCACGGGCACGGCCCGCTCAACCACGGCCACGCGCCGC
>NZ_ALEE01000520.1 GCF_000282995.1 Melaminivora alkalimesophila | reverse complement strand
CCACGCGCCGCAGCCGCAGCGCGTGTTCGGCTGAGCGGCCGGCGGCGCCTACCAGCCCCAGGTCAGGCGCTTGGCGACCCAGCCGGTCTGGCCGCCGTCGCGGCGCACCTTGGCCCAGCTGCCCTGGCTGCCGACGGTGCGCACGATCTCGTGCTGCTCCAGCTTGCCGACGATGCGGCTGTTGGTGCTGGGCTTGGCGCGCAGGTTGGCAACGCGCGCCGTGACCAGGCGGTGCGGAGTGCGCTGCGTGAGCGGGGCAAACACCCAGCCCAGCGTGGCCTCGTGGTCGCGCACGCGCAGCCACTGGCCGCGGCGCTCGCGCACCTGCAGCGGATAGCCCTGGCCCAGCTCCCACAGCACGTCCGAGCGCGTGGTGGGTTGCTCGCGCACGTTGATGGTGGCGCCCTTGATGCTGACGAAATCAGCCGCCTGCGCGGCGGCAGGGGCCAGCGCGGGCACGGCCAGGGCCAGCGCGGCGGCGGAGGTGGACAACCAGCGAACGAGACGGGGCAGGGCAAAGGACACGGATCGGGGCTCCTTGGATGCTTGGATTCCAGTGGTTACAAGAATGGCAAACCTGGGTGGAGGCCCCGCGGCGCGGGAAGTTCCGGCCTGCATCCGTGTCCCGTCGGATGTGACCCTGCGGGCCATCGGCGGGACCGGCCGCGCGCGACGGCGCTGCC
>NZ_ALEE01000519.1 GCF_000282995.1 Melaminivora alkalimesophila | reverse complement strand
CAGCCGTAGGCTGGAGCCGGCAGCCGCGCGCGCGTCACCCACGACAGCAGCAGGCACAGCAGCAGCGTCGGCAGGGCCGCCCCCAGGCCCGGCAGCAGCTTCGGCGCCAGGTGATAGAAGGCGATGCCGGCCAGCCACAGCGCCACCGACGGCCAGTGGGCGGCAGGCGCAGCCTCCAGCCGTACCCGTGCCGCCACGCCGCCGCCCAGCCGTCCCAGCACCACGCCGAACAGCGGCACGAAGACCGAGCTGAGCGTCAGCAGGAACGGCTCCAGGCTGCGCATGGGCAGCACCAGCGCCAGCAGCGTGCACAGCATGGCGATGGCAATGCCGAAACGGCGGATGCTCCAGCGCGGCAGCAGGCTGTGCGCCGAGACGGCGCCCGAGTACGCATCGCCATAGGCGTTGTCCACCTCGTCGATCAGGATCAGCGACAGCGCAATCAGCCCGCCCTGCGCCAGCAGCAGCGCCGTCACCAGGTCTGCGCTGGGCAGCACCAGCGCGACCAGCACCCCGAGGCTGTAGCACCAGACGTTGGCCAGCAGGTAACCGGCCCAGGTGCCGGTGAGCGCCGTGCGCCCGCTCCTGCCGTGGCGCGCGTAGTCGGCCACCAGCGGCAGCCACGACACCGGCATCGCGATCACCAGATCGAGCGCCCCCATGACGGTGAGGCCGCCCGCGCCGGGCCGGCTCCACAGCGCCGCCAGACCCTGCGCCTGCGCCAGCGCGAGGAACTGCCAGGACAGCCAGAGCAGCGACAGCACCACCAGCGGCAGCGCCACGCGCGCGATGATGCGCCGCACCAGGCGCACCATGGAGCCGCTGATCAGGGCGATGACCACACCGCCCCACAGCAGCGTCGCGGCAAGCAGCCAGCCACTGCCCATGAATGCCCCTGCGCCGCCCGACTGGCGCGCAATTGCCAGGGTCGAGTCGCGCATGACCACCAGCTCGAAGGTGCCCCAGCCGATCAGCTGCACGATGTTCAGCACGATCGGCAGGCTGGCAAAGCGCCGGCCATACACCGCGTGCATCAGCCCGGCGCTGGACAGACCGCTGTCGCAGCCCAGCTTGGCCACCCAGCCCAGCAGGCCGGCACCGACCAGCGAGCCGGCGACGATGGCCAGCAGCGCCTCACGCGGCGACAGCGCCGGCATCAGATAGGCGCCCACCTGCATGACCAGCAGGCCCACGCCCAGGCTGAACCACAGCGAGGCATGGTCGTGCCAGGAAAACACCCGGTCGCCCGGCGCCACCGGCGACAGGGCCTGGTTGACGGGGCCGCTGGCGGTGCCTGCGGACGAAGAGGCGGGTGGGTTCATGGCTGGCACTCCTTGGATGGGCCTCGGGCGTGGCAGGCAGTCCCGGGCGCATCCGCGCCGGCATGGCGGATGCGTGGAGCGTCGTGCTTCCCTTGCGCGAGGATGATCTCGATCAGGTTCAAAGGGACTGTCTCAGCCCGTGCTGCCGATGCTGGCAGCCGGGCACCCCCAGCGATGCAGCGCGGCGCGCGCGCGGCGAGGCGGATTCTATGCGGACGCCATCTGCGGCTTGCGCTGCATCAAAAAACGATGGTTGCAGTCGCCGTGGATCTACGGGTGAATTTATACAGTTGATTTGATATAGCATTGGTGTTCTAATGCCTGGCATGACATCCGATGCCACCTCGACTGCGCCCAGCTACCCGCTGGCCGAGCTGTGCGTGCTGGCCGATCTGCCGCCTCGCACCGTCCGCTACTACGTGCAGATCGGCCTGGTCGATCGGCCCGAAGGCGAAACCCGCGCCGCCCGCTATGGCAGCCGCCACCTGGAGCAATTGCTGCAGATCAAGAAGTGGACTGCGGCCGGCCTGGCGCTCGACCGTATCCGCGAGCTGCTGCACGGCGCTGCCC
>NZ_ALEE01000518.1 GCF_000282995.1 Melaminivora alkalimesophila | reverse complement strand
TGCACGGCGCTGCCCCGCCGCCAGTGCCCAGGACGCGCGCCGTCGGCTCGGTCGAGGTGCGCAGCCACCTGCTGGTGGCAGATGGCGTCGAAGTCGTCATCGAGCCGGGCCGCGCCGGCCTGTCGCCACAGCAGGCGCGCCGCTTCATCCAGGGCGTGATGGCGGCCTATCAGCAAATCACCCAGGAGGCCGAGCCGGCCCATCCCCCCCCGCCCACCCCACCTTCCGAGAGGAGCAAGTGATGAGCCTGCACGACCATGCGTGTCTGGAATCTGTCGATGGCCAGGCCGTGACCCTGCTGGGGGCCCGGCTCACGGGCGAGTTGCGCGGCCTGCTGTTTGCCGCCCGTGTCGAGCAGCGCTTTGTCAATCCGGGTGATGAACATCTGGAGGTGGTGTACCGCTTTCCACTGCCCTGGGGTGCCGTGCTGCTGGGGATTGAGGTGGAGCTGGGCGGCAAGCGCCTGACGGGTGCCGTGGTTGCACGGGCCCAGGCCGAGGCAGACTATGAGGAGGCCCTGTCCCAGGGCGACGCGGCCATCATGCTGGAGAAAAACCATGACGACAGCTATTGCCTGAACTTGGGCAATCTCGCGCCGCGCGAGCGCTGCACCATCACCCTGCGCTACGCCCAGGTCCTGCCATTCGAGCAGGGGGCGCTGCGCCTGCTCATCCCGACGACGATTGCGCCGCGCTACGAGGACGGTGCCCACGCCAGCCCGGTGCCCCAGCATCAGCGCATGGCTTCCAGCTTGACGGCAGAGCATGGGCTGGAGCTGGAGTTGACGCTGCACGGCAGCCTGGCCCGCGCCCGTGTCGCCTCGCCCAGCCATGCCATCAGCGTTGTCAGTGCCGAAAGCGAAGGTCAGGGCGCTGATGAAGGTATTGATGGAGGCGCTGTGCTGCGCGTCGCCCTGGCCCGGCAGGCCTGGCTGGATCGGGACTTCGTGCTGGTGCTCGATCAATTGGCGCATTCCAGTCTGGCGCTGGCGGGGGCGGACTATGCCCAGCCTGGGCAGGCCACCGTGCTGGCCAGCTTTTGCCCGCGCCTAGCCGATCAGGCACCGCTGGATGTGACAGTGAAGATCTTGGTGGACTGCTCGGGCTCCATGGGCGGCGACAGCATCGGGGCGGCCCGGCGCGCCTTGCAGGCCGTCGTGTTGCAGCTGCGCGGGGCCGACCGTTTCTCGCTGTCGCGCTTTGGCAGCTCGGTCGAGCACCGGGCGCGGGGTCTGTGGAAAGTCAGTGATGCCACCCGGCTGGCGGCGCAGCGCTGGGTCGGCACGCTGGAGGCCGACCTGGGCGGCACTGACATGCAGGCGGCCCTGGAGTCCACCCTGCAACTGGCGCACAGCGTTCGCAGCGACGTCCTGTTGGTGACGGACGGCCAGATTGGCAGCGTCGATGCCGTCATCGCTGCGGCCCGTGGCTCCGGCCATCGGGTCTTCGTGGTCGGCATCGGCAGCAGCGTGGTGCAGTCGCACTTGCAGCGCCTGGCCGCTGCGACAGGCGGGGCCTGCGATTTCGTCGCGCCTGGCGAGGCGGTCGAGCCTGCCGTGCTGCGCATGTTTGCCCGCCTGCGCTCGCCGGACCTGGAGGATTTGCGCCTGGAGTGGCCTGGCCAGGTGCAGCCCCTGTGGGCCTCTGCGCTGCCGTCTGCGGTGTTCGATGGCGACACCGTCAATGTCTTTGCCGGCTTCGCCCAGGTGCCCCAGGGGGTTGTCCGGCTGCTCGGGCGCGCCGGGTCGGTAGCGCCCGAGCAGGAGCTGGGCCGGGCGGCACTCGACGCCAGGGTGAGCGCAGCGCCCACCCTGGCGCGGGTCGCTGCGGCTGCGCGGCTCGCTGCCCTCACGCCGGACGATGCGCACGCTGACGCCCAGGACGAGGGCGTGCGTCTGGCGGTGGACTACCAGCTGGTGAGCGATGAGACCAATTTCCTGCTGCTACATGAGCGCGCCGCTGCCGACAAGGCCGGGCAGATGCCCCGGCTGCATCAGGAGCGCCCGATGCTGGCGGCGGGCTGGGGCGGGGCGGGATCGGTGAGCCTCAGCAGAATGCGGGCGGACATATGGGCAGGAGGGGTGCCCGCACTGCAGAGGCGCTCTCCGATCAGGCAGATCGAGGCCAGGGCGTTTCGCTCCATAGGTTCCGCGAGAAGCGATAGATTGCGGTCCTTTCTGGATGACTTGAACGACGATGCTCCCCTCGTGCCAGCCAAGCCGGCCAAGCCTCGGATTGATCGCAACGACCCCCGTTACTGGACTCGCAGCGAGTTCTATACCGGGCTGACGCCGCTGGGCTTGCAGGAATGGTTGCGTATCAATCCTGAATCAGAGTGGCCCGCGACGTATGAGGAATTGCGCGACATCGGCCTGGGCGCGCCGGTCGTGGAGTGGTTGGAGCTGCTGTTCAAAAATCGTGTGGACGCGGGCATGCCCGAATCTGCAGTCGTGATGGGTTTTCTGGCAGCCATCGATGGGGGCGCATGGCAGGCCTCGCGAAAACCATCCCGGCGCTCGTCTCCAACCCAGGACCGAGAGAAAGTCAGAGAGTTCTTCCTGGGCGCTCTTGAAAGAACCACCCCTCAGGAGTGGCCAGAAAGCGTGTGGACTTTGGAAGAGAGGTTGGATGATGATTGAAGGGAAGGTTGATTTCCATAGTTGCCCATCTTCTACGCGACGATGGGGATATGAAAAAACCACTGCAAAACCCCTCCTCCCCCGACAGGCGTACGGCGTGGTGGCAGCCGGGCACGCCAGCGATGCAGCGTGGCGGGATGGCTTCGAGGGCAGGCGTGCAGCGCATCGCGGCGCAAGCGTGATGCGCGATGTGATGCAATATCGCATCACGGAAAGATGTGTGGAGCCCCTGCCATGAGAACTACCCTGACCCTCGACGATGCTCTCTACGAAGAAGCGCTGGCCCTGGCAGATCCGGGAACCGACAAAGCCGATCTGCTGCGTGAAGCGGTGCGCACCTTCGTGCGCGTGCAGTCCGCCAAGCGGCTGGCCGCGCTGGGCGGACAGGCGCCGCAGATGCCGGACATTCCGCGCCGCGCTGCCGAGCCGGGTCACCAGTGATGCGTGTTCTGGTGGACACCTCGGTCTGGGTAGCCCACTTTCGCGAGCGCAACGCACCACTGGTCGAGTTGCTGCTCATGGACGCAGTGCTGGTGCATCCCCTGGTCCTGGGTGAACTGGCTTGTGGCACGCCGCCGTCGCGCACGCAAACGCTGGCACATCTCAAGCGTCTGCAGCCGGCAGCGGTCGCCAGCCTGGACCAGGTGCTGGCATTCATCGAGCGCGAGCGCCTGTTCGGGCTGGGCTGCGGGCTGGTCGATCTGTCGCTGCTGGCGTCCGCCTTGATCACCCCAGGGGCCAGGTTGTGGACGCTCGACCGGCAACTGGGCGCGATGGCAGAGCGCTTTCAGGTGGCCTTCTCAGCCATTCAGCCCTGAAAGAGGAGCTCGCAAACAGCGGGCACTGCCGGACCGGCTGGGGGCTCGGGATGTGAACGATGCTGCTGCAGGAGAGGCTCAAGCCTGGGCCGCTGAGCCCACGCCCAGCAACCCATGCAGCCGCTCGCTGCTGGTCGTGTACTCCAGCGGCAATTTGCGCCCGGCCAGCCACTCCGCAGCGCCGAAGGCCGCCAGCGCTGCCTCGTGGAAGCCGCTCAGGATCAGCTTGCGCTTGCCGGGGTAGGTGACGGCGTCGCCCACGGCGTGGATGCCGGGCACGTTGGTGGAAAAGGTTGCCGTGTCCACCACCAGTTGCTTGCGCTCCAGTTGCAGGCCCCAGTCGGCGATCGGCCCCAGGCGCGGCACCAGACCCAGGCGCACCAGCAGCGCGTCCAGCGGCAGGCGCAGGGTGGCGCCTTCAGGGGTGGTCAACTCCAGCCCGGTCAGGCGGCCGGCGTCTTCCACGGTGGCACTGGCCATGCCGATGGCGACCGCGATGCGCCCGGCGGCGCGCAGGGCTTGCAGTTCATCGAGCACGGCCGGCGTGGCATCGAACACATCGCGCCGGTGCTGCAGCGTGACGCGCGCGGGGCGCAGTGCCTCGGGTGCGGTGGCCAGGGCAATGGCGAGTTCCACGGCGGGTGCACCGCCACCGTGCACCACGACCTGCTGGCCGGCCAGACGGGTCGCGCCGTCCCAGTGGTAGAGAACCTGCCTGCCCTCATGCGCTTGCAGGCCGGGCAGCTTGAGCGTGCGCGGCATGAAGGCACCCACGCCGCTGGCGATGAACACGGTGCGTGCTTTCAGCTGCGTGCCGCGCGCCGTGCCGATCAGGAAGCCGCCCTCCGGCAGCACCTGCAGCATGTCCGCCTGTTGACCCAGGTGAAAGGTGGGGGCGAAGGGCGTGATCTGTGCGTGCAGGCGCTGCACCAGTTCGTTGCCGGTGCACACCCGGATGCCAGGGATGTCGTAGATGGGCTTGTCGCCGTACAGTTCGGCGCACTGGCCCCCGATGTACGGCAAGGCATCGATCACATGGGCCTGCAGGCCATGCAGGCCGAGCTGGAAGACCTGGAACAGCCCGACCGGGCCGGCGCCGATGACCACCGCATCGACCGCCACGGCTTGCGGCGCATGGGCCGCACCGGTCGGGGTGGATCCGCCCGTCACCACTTTTCCAGGTACTGGAGCTTGCCTTCCTTGCCGTTCCATTCGTCGGCATCCGGCAACGCGCCCTTGCGCTTCGTGATGCTCTTGAACTTCGGCGACAGCTCGGCGTTGATCTTGATGAAGGCCAGCTGATCGGCCGGCAGGTCTTCCTCGGCGAAGATGGCATTGGCCGGGCACTCGGGAATGCACACCGCGCAGTCGATGCATTCGTCCGGGTCGATCACGAGGAAGTTCGGGCCTTCGCGGAAGCAATCCACGGGGCAGACGTCCACGCAATCGGTGTATTTGCACTTGATGCAGTTCTCGGTGACGACGTGAGTCATGGGAATTTTGTAGCTGGTGGTATCCGGGGTATCCGGGATTGCCCGTAATTTTAGGCCGCTGCACGCTTGCAGCCCGCCGCCGGCCGGAGCGCCGGCAAGAACAGCATGGCTTCTGCGCGGGCGGAGCGCGTCTGGGTTCCTCAGTGCAGCAGTGCCGCGCCGGCGGTGCGGTGGCTGGCCGTGTCCACGAGAATCAACGAGCCGGGCACGCGCGCCACGTCGAAGGCGGTCGCGGGAATCGGCTCCTGCAGCAACAGTTCGACCCGGCCGATGGCGTTGGGGGCCAGCGCCTGGGCTTCCTCCTGCGCCAGGGTCTGGATGTCGAGCCGGTGGACCACGCGGCGCACGCGCGCCTTGACCCAGCGGTGGCCATGCAGCGCCCAGTAGATGCGCCCGGCCACGAGCGGCTCGTCGTCCAGCCACGCGACGGTGGCCAGGACCTCGCGGCGTCCCGGGTCGGCGGTGGCCGGCGCGTCCGCCAGCAGCC
>NZ_ALEE01000517.1 GCF_000282995.1 Melaminivora alkalimesophila | reverse complement strand
GGCCGGCTGGCTGGCCGAGCCCGCGCGCCTGCGCCTGTTGGTGCTGGACGCCACCTGGCGCAAGAGCCGCAAGATGCTCTGGGCCAACCCCGCGCTGCAACGCCTGCCGCGCCTGGCGCTGCAGGGCGTGCCCGCGTCGCGCTACGCCATCCGCAAGGCCCATGCGCCGCACCAGCTGTCCACGCTGGAGGCCGTGCAGCTGGCGCTGCAGCAGCTGGAGCCCGGCAACGCCGGCCTGGCCGCGCTGGGCGAGGCCATGGACGCCTTCGTGGCCGGCCAGCGCGCACTCTGGCCCGCGGCTATGCTGGACGCATCCCAACAACACGCCTTGACGAGGAGACACCCATGGCCGACCGCTACCCCTTCCCCGACCTGAACACCCTGCCCGAAGACATCCGCGCCCGCATCCTGGAGGTGCAGGAGAAGGCCGGCTTCATCCCCAACGTGTTCCTGGCGTTTGCGCGCCGGCCGGCCGAGTGGCGAGCCTTCTTCGCCTATCACGACGCGCTGATGCTCAAGGAGGAAGGCAGCCTGACCAAGGGCGAGCGCGAGATGATCGTCACCGCCACCAGCGCCGCCAACCAGTGCCTGTACTGCGTGGTGGCGCACGGCGCCATCCTGCGCATCTACGAGAAAAACCCCCTGGTGGCCGACCAGGTGGCCGTGAACCACCGCAAGGCCGACATCCCGCCGCGCCACAAAGCCATGCTGGACTTCGCCATGAAGGTCTGCCAGCGCGCGCACGAGATCGAGGACGCCGACTTCGAGGCGCTGTACCCACACGGTTTCGACGATGAGGACATCTGGGACATCGCCGCCATCACGGCGTTCTTCGGCCTGTCCAACCGCATGGCGAGCTTCGCGAACATGCAGCCCAACCCCGAGTTCTACCTGATGGGCCGAGTGCCGCGGGACAAGAAGACCGGCTGAACCACGCACGGAAACTACCAAAACAATAGCTTCCTGCGCTTATCTAGCAAGCGCTACAGGCCGATTTTCCTTGTGGTTCCGGCAGTTATCAAAAGCGTCGAGCGCACGGCGGTAGGTGGGCGATTGCACGTCCAGCACGCCCAGCACCGTGTGGTAGAGGTTGTCGTGGGTGAGCGCCCTGCCCTGGTCCGCGCGCAGGCACGCAGCGGACAATCCGCGCCGGCGCGCAAGGGACTCGTCCAGCCACGCCACCATCGGCACGTGCTTTTGCGCGTCCGGCGCCAAGCTGTAGGGCATGCCGTGCAGGAACAGCCCATACTCGCCAAGCGACTCACCGTGGTCGCTCACGTAAAGCAGCGCGGTGTCGTAGCGCGCGGACTGGGCGCGCAGCCAGTCGATGGCGCGGCCCAGGAAGGCGTCAGTGGCCGCGATGGAGTTGTCGTAGGCATTGACCAGCTCGCCAGGCGCGCACTGCGCCAGCACTTCGGTGCGGCACTCTGGCATGAAGCGCTTGGCGTCTGTCCCGGAGCGCTTGTAGTAGGCCGGGCCGTGGCTGCCCATCTGGTGCAGCACCACCAGTGCGCCGCGCTGCCGGCTCGCTGCGGGCAGCGCGGCCAGGCGCTGCTCCAGGCCCTGGAGCAAGGCCTCGTCACTGCATTCGCCGCCAGGACAGAGCGCGGCGCGTGCGTCGGGCGCCAGGCCGTCCTGGGCGGCGGCATGCGGCACGCGATCACACACCCCCTTGCACCCGGACTGGTTGTCCAGCCAGAGCACGGCCAGCCCGGCGGCCTGGGCCACGTCCAGCAGGTTCTCGGTGTCGTTCTTGCGCGCCTCGAATGCGTCCTTGTCCAGCGGCGAGAACATGCACGGCAGGGACGCGGCCGTACTCGTGCCGCAGGAGCGCACGTTCTGCCAGCTGAGCACGTTGCGCGCCGCCAGCGCCGGGGTGGTATCGCGCCCATAGCCGTTGATGCCGAAGTGGTCGGCCCGGGCCGTCTCCCCTACCACCAGCACGAGCAGCAGCGGCCGCGCCCCCGCTGCATAAGAGGCTCCCAGCGCAGCGCCCTGTGTCATGGGCATGAGCACACGGCTGCGTGCCAGTGCGGGCCGCGCCGCCGCCACGGCGCCTGAATAAAGGCTGGCCAAAGGATTCATGAGATAGCGCAACTGCGGATGGCTGCGCATCAACGGTGCCAGATCGCGCGCCGTGATGGCCACTGTTCCGCTTGCCACGAGCAGTGCCAGCACCAGCAAAAGCGCATTGCGCCCCAGCTGGCGCAGCGGCCGCATGGCAGGAAGCGGCACACGCACCAGCCACCAGGTGGGAAGCACCAGCACCGCCGCCACAGCCGCCAGCATCTGCGGGCCCAGCAAATCGGCAGCCTCCCGCACGTCAGTCTGCAACACGTTGGTGGCCATGCCGGGATCCATGACCACGCCGTAGGCCCCCATGTAGTACTGGGCCAGCGCGGCAATGAGCACCACCAGCCACCAAAGCGGCTTCATGCCCCGCGTCCACGCGCTGAACGCCAGTAGGGCGACCGTGCCGCAGGCGACCAGCACGGCCAGGGCCGCCAGGGGGCGCAGTGCGGCCCCTGCCCCGCCGCTGATCTGCACCACCTGCAGCCACAGCGGCCAGTTGGCCGCCAGTACCAGATAGAGCGAGAGCCGCAACACCACCTGCTGCGGCGTGAGGGGGGTGGCCATCCACCGGTCCACGCGGCGCACCAGGAACCGCAAACCGTCGAAAAGGCCGGAATGCGCGACGAAGAGAGGGGCTGAGACAGAAGAATCGGGGGCAAAACGAAGCATCGTGCCATCGTCTGGCCCGGTGCTGAAGGGTGGCTGAACGCCTCGCTCAGGTTCCGTTCAGGTTTGTAACGCCAGCGGCGCGCAGGCGCCGCCGTGCCTGCACGGCCTCCTCGACGAGCAGGCCGACGCTCCAGCAAATCCAGCCTGTCCATAGCGTATGGCTCAGGTAGTGCGCACCGCGCACCTGCTGTGCCCACCCGAGCACGACTCCGCTGATCAACGCCGCGCATAGCCAGGGCAGCGCCAGACGCGGTAGCTTACGGCGCAGCACCCACCAGCCCGCCACGAACCCGAAGGCGGCCGAGGCATGGCCCGCCGGAAAGCAATGCCCCGGCCCTTGGTCCCACACGCCCCAATCCCAGTGCGAGACATAGACCGCCACGCCACCGAACTCCGCCAGGTCCCACGGGCAGCTCGTCGCAGCCAGCCGCTTGAGCGCCTGCACGGCCAGCATCGCCAGCACGATGGAGAGCACCAGCTGGCCCCGGTCCGCCGCGGGCAGCGTACGCAACGGCCCCCACGGGCGCCACACGCCCCACACCAGCGCCAGCACGCAGGCGGTGCTGAGCGCACGCGGCACTGCATGCAGCAGGAAACCGAACGTGGGATCGTGGCGCCAGGCGAAGCCCTGGGCGGTGCCGAACAGGCGCGCAAGCGGCAGATCCCCGCCAGAGACATCCCACAGAAGAATCGGCACGAGCAACAGAAGGGTCAGCGCGACCCTGCGGCGAGACGACGGCAGCATGGGCCCCAAGCCTAAGCGCGGCACCTGAACGCCACGTGAACGAACGGCCCACTACACTTTCGCGCAAGCAAGACAACCCCCCGGGATTTCCATGCGCGTGCTGCTGGTCGAAGATGATCTGGCGCTGTCCGAAGCCGTGTGCGGCTACCTGCGCGCCAAGAGCTACGTAGTGGACGCGGCGCCCAGCCTCGCCTTGGCTAGCAGTGCCCTGCATGCCGCCCAGTACACCGCCGTGCTGCTGGATCTGCACTTGCCCGACGGCGACGGCTTGTCGCTGCTGCACGAGGTGCGGACACTGCAGGAGCGCCCCATCGTGATCGTGCTCACCGCACGCGACCAAGTCAGTGATCGCATCCGCGGCCTGGATGCCGGCGCGGACGACTACCTCATCAAGCCTTACGACCCCGGTGAGCTGCTCGCGCGGCTGCGCGCCGTGGAGCGTCGGCGCCATGCGGCCAACGTGCCGGTGCTCACGCTAGGCGACCTGCAGATCGACCTGGGCCGCGAACAGGTGCGGCGCTCGGGCATTCCGGTGGCGCTGACACAGAAGGAATGGGCCTTGCTGCGCGTGCTGGCCACGCGGCCAGGCCGCATCCACACCCGCGACACATTGCAGGACGCGCTCTATGGCTGGGGCGAAGAGATCGACAGCAACACGCTGGAGGTGTTCATCAGCCGCCTGCGGCGCAAGCTCGGCCGCCAGCACATCGAAACGCTGCGCGGGCTGGGCTACCGCCTGATCCTGGGCGCGGCGGCCACGGCATGAAGGTATCCAGGCTCGCCCACCGTCTGGCGCGCGCGCTCGTGCTGCGGCTCGCCCTGGTGTGGGTGATTTGCGTCATTGCCGTGGCCTTCTACCTGAACCACGAGATCGAGGAGAACTTCGACGCCGAGCTGGCCGAGAGTGCGCACCGCATGTTCGACGTAGCCATGTTCCAGCTGCAACGCGCGGCCACGCAGGGCTCGCAAGGGCCAGCCGCCAGCTCCCAGGCGCCGCTGGTCGCCGACGACCCCTTGTTTTCCGACGCACCACTCGTCTTCCAGCTGGCCGATGCCCAGGGGCGCCTACTGCTGCGCTCGCGCCAGGCCCCTTTGCAGGTCCTGGCCAGCCCGCTGCAACAGGGCTTTCACAACAGCGACGAGTGGCGGGTATACGTAGCGCAACATCCCCAGGAGCCTCTTTTTTTCCTGCTGGCCGACCCACTTTCGGAGCGCAACCACGAGTGGCGCGAAACGCTTGTCGTGCTGCTCGTTGCGGCCGTGATGGCTCTCGCCGCCCTGGCCTGGGCCCTGCCCGGCGTTGCCACGCGGGAGCTGCAGGTGCTGCAGCGGCTGCAACATCAGATCGGCGAGCGCGGGGGGACCGATCTGCGCCCGCTGGATCTGGCGGGCCTGCCGGCCGAGCTGCAGGCAGTCGGCCAGGACGTGAACCTGCTGCTGGAACGCCTGGACCAGGCGCTGGACGTGGAACGTGCGCTGGCGGCCAATGCCGCGCACGAGCTGCGCACGCCGCTCGCCACTGCGCGCCTGCGCCTGCAGACGGCACTGGAGCATGGCCTGCAGCGCGAAGACGTGCAGGCAGCCATCAACGCGCTGCAGGCGCTCAGCCACCGCACCGACAAGCTGCTGCAGCTCTCGCGCGCCGAGTCCAGCGCTGCGCTCACGCGCGAGCCCGTGGACCTGGACCGCCTCGCGGCCACGGTGGCCCAGGAGTTCTGGCAGGACGAACGCGCCGCCGACCAGCTGGAGCTGACCACGGCTCCTGACGGGCCTGCCTCCACCGCCCTGGGCGACTTCGACGCCTTGGCGATCGCCCTGCGCAACCTGGTTGAAAACGCCCTGAACTATGCGGCAGGCAGCCCCGTGGAAATCGTCGTGGGCCCGGGCCCCGTGCTCACTGTGCGCGACCAGGGGCCAGGCGTGAGCTCTGACCGCCTGCACACGCTGCAGCAGCGGCATGTGCGTCAAAGCGCGGACCGCGCGGGATATGGGCTGGGCCTGTCCATCGTGACCACCATCGCGCAGAAGCACGAGGCCCGGTTCACCCTCACCTCTCCCTTGCCTGGACAGACCGGGGGCTTCGAGGCCCAGCTGGAACTGCTGCCGGCGGGCTGAACGGCCCAGCGCCTCAACGCCCCCCGTTAACCGCCCCCCGTTAACCGCCCGCCCGTTAAACGCTGGCCAGTTCGCGCAGCCACTGGGGCAGCGCTGCGGCCTTTTGCTTGGGGAAGTCCACCCAGATCACGGTGGCGCCCCCCGCCGCGCAGATCACGCCCGGCTCGTTGGCGCGCTCCATGGTGGTCCAGGTTTCGAAAGTGGTGCGGCCCGGGTCGCTCAGGTACATCTTGATCAGCACCTCGTCCGGGTAGGCCAGCTGGCGGTAGAAGTTGCAGAAGGCGTTGACGATCACCGGGCCCTCGCCCTGCGGATCGGGGTTGCATCCCACGGACGTCATCCACTCGATGCGCGCCGTCTCCATGTAGCGGAAGTACATGGCGTTGTTGACATGGCCCATGGCGTCCATGTCGCCCCAGCGTACGGGCCAGCGCGTTTCCAGGACCAGCTTCTTCTGCTCGGGAATCTCGATCTTCATCGGTGTGTTGTCCGGACTGCGGGGATGGGCCACGCCAGCGAACGCGCCTGCGCTTGTCTCCCCCGTTGCATGGATGGGAACGAACGTGCGCTGGGCCCCTGACGCCCGTGAATACAATCGGCCGCAAGCTGGACTGCCGCCCCGCGGGGGGCCGTTCGCACGTTTTCACAATTATCCAAGCGAAAAGAGACGCCCATGACGAACGACGAGATTCTGAGCACCTACGGCCCCCGCGAAGCCATGGAATATGACGTGGTGGTGGTCGGCGGCGGCCCCGGCGGGCTGGCCACGGCCATCCGCCTCAAGCAACTGGCGGCGGCCAACGGCAAGGACATTTCCGTCGTCGTGCTGGAAAAAGGCTCCGAACCGGGTGCGCACATCCTCTCGGGCGCCATCATGGACCCGCGCGCGCTCACCGAGCTGATCCCGGACTGGAAGGCCAAGGGCGCTCCGCTGAACCAGCCCGTGACCGACGACGCCATGGTCTTCCTGGGCGAGAAGTCATCCTTTCGCACGCCCAACTTCGTGCTGCCCCAGTGCTTCCAGAACCACGGCAACTACATCGTCAGCCTGGGCAACGTGGTGCGCTGGCTGGCCGCGCAGGCCGAGGAACTCGGCGTGGAGATCTTCCCCGGCTTCGCCGCCGCCGAGGTGCTCTACAACGACGACGGCTCGGTCAAGGGCATCGCCACCGGCAACATGGGGCTGAACAAGGAAGGCGAGCCGACCGACGAGTTCCAACTCGGCATGGAGCTGCACGGCAAGTACACCATCTTCGCCGAAGGTTCGCGCGGCCACCTGGGCAAGCAGCTGATCGCCCGCTACAAGCTCGACGAAGGGCGCGATCCGCAGGCCTACGGCATCGGCGTCAAGGAGCTGTGGGAGATCGACCCCAAGCGCCACCAGCCCGGCTTCGTGCTGCACACCGCCGGCTGGCCGCTGGCGAGCGACACCTACGGCGGCGGCTTCCTCTACCACCTGGAGGACAACAAGGTCACGCTCGGCTTCATCACCGGGCTGGACTACACCAACCCCTACCTCAGCCCCTTCGAGGAAATGCAGCGCTGGAAGCTGCACCCGAACATCCGCTGGTACCTGGAGGGCGACGAGTCCAAGGGCATCAAGCCGGCCAAGCGCCTGGGCTACGGCGCGCGGGCGATCACCGCCGGCGGCCTGATGAGCCTGCCCAAGTTCACCTTCCCCGGCGGCGCGCTGGTGGGCTGCGACGCCGGCTTCCTGAACGCCAGCCGCATCAAGGGCAGCCACGCCGCCATCAAGACCGGCATGCTGGCCGCTGAGGCCGCCTACGAGGCCGTGGTGGCCGGGCGCCAGGGCGATGAACTCACGGCCTACACCCGCGCCTTCGAGGCCAGCTGGCTGTACACGGAACTGAACAAGGCACGCAACTTCAAGGCCTGGTTCAAGAAGGGCCTGACCACGGCGACGCTCATGAACGGCATCGAGCAGTTCCTGCTCAAGGGCCACGTCCCCTGGACACTGCACCGCGACACGCCCGACCACGCGATGCTCAAGCCCGCGGCCGAGTGCAAGCCCATCGTCTACCCGAAACCCGACGGCAAGCTGACCTTCGATCGCCTGTCCAGCGTGTTCGTGAGCAACACCAACCACGCGGAGAACCAGCCCGCGCACCTGAAGCTCAAGGACCCGAAGATTCCCACGGAAATCAACCTGCCGACCTATGCCGGCCCGGAGAGCCGCTACTGCCCGGCCGGGGTGTACGAGTTCGTGCCCGACGAATCCAAGGGCGGCAACGCCCAGCGCCTGCAGATCAACGCCCAGAACTGTGTGCACTGCAAGACCTGCGACATCAAGGATCCGACGCAGAACATCGTCTGGGTCACGCCCGAGGGCGGCGGCGGCCCGAACTATTCCGGCATGTGAGAATGGC
>NZ_ALEE01000516.1 GCF_000282995.1 Melaminivora alkalimesophila | reverse complement strand
GAAAGCTGCTTCACGTCCTTGTTGAAGGTCTGCGCCGCCCCCTCTCTGCAGTTTTCCTGCGTGCAGGCACGCTTACACTTGCGCGGCGGCGTGCGTCGCCACGCCCACCCAACCCAAGCAAATATACAAGGAGATACCATGAAGAACCTGCCCTGGATGACCCTGGGTGCCGTGGCCCTGGCGGCCTCTGCCGTGGCGACCGCCGCCGATCAGAAGTCCGTGGCCGTGACGGCCATCGTCGAGCACCCGGCGCTGGACGCGGTGCGCGACGGCGTGCAGGCCGCGCTGAAGGCCGAAGGCTTCGAGCAGGGCAAGAACCTCAAGTGGCAATACCAGAGCGCCCAGGGCAACACCGGCACGGCCGCGCAGATCGCGCGCAAGTTCGTCGGCGACAAGCCAGACGCCATCGTCGCCATCGCCACCCCCTCGGCGCAGGCCGTGGTGGCCGCCACCAAGACCGTGCCGGTGGTGTTCTCCGCCGTGACCGACCCGGTCGCCGCCAAGCTGGTGCCCAGCTGGGAGCCCTCCAAGAACAACGTCACGGGCGTGTCCGACCTGCTGGCGCTGGACAAGCAGATCGACCTGATCCGCCAGGTCGTGCCCGAGGCCAAGCGCGTCGGGATGGTCTACAACCCCGGCGAAGCCAACTCGGTGGTGGTGGTCAAGGAACTCAAGGAGCTGCTGCCCAAGTACGGCATGACGCTGGTCGAAGCCTCGGCCCCGCGCTCGGTGGACGTGGGCAGCGCCGCGCGCAGCCTGATCGGCAAGGCCGACGTGATCTACACCAACACCGACAACAACGTGGTGTCGGCCTACGAGGCGCTGGTCAAGGTCGGCCAGGAAGCCAAGCTGCCGCTGGTCGCCTCCGACACCGACAGCGTCAAGCGTGGCGCCATCGCTGCCTTGGGCATCAACTACCGCGACCTGGGCGAGCAGACCGGGCGCATGGTGGCGCGCATCCTCAAGGGCGAGAAGCCCGGCGACATCAAGCCCGAGGTCAGCACCAAGATGGAGCTGTTCGTGAACCCCGGCGCCGCGGAGAAGCAGGGCGTGAAGCTCTCCGACGCGCTGATCAAGTCCGCCGCCGAGGTGGTCCAGTAAGGCTGGCGGCACGGCGGCCCGCGGCCGCCGCCCTTCCCGCCCTTTCCTTGTTCCGAGCCTGAGCAGGAGCCATGATCCGCATGGCTTCTGCTTTGCCGTACCCGAGCCCCCGGCCATGTCGCTTTTCTCCTTGCTCGGCGCCATCGAGATCGGGCTGATCTTCAGCCTGGTTGCCCTCGGCGTCTTCATCTCCTTTCGCCTGCTGCGCTTCCCCGACCTCACGGTGGACGGCAGCTTCCCGCTCGGCGGCGCCGTGTGCGCCGTGCTGATCGCCAGCGGCGCCAACCCCTTCGTTGCCAGCGTGGCGGCGGCCGGGGCGGGCGCCGTGGCGGGCCTGATCACCGGCTGGCTGAACGTGCGCCTGAAGATCATGGACCTGCTGGCCTCGATTCTGATGATGATCGCCCTGTACTCGGTCAACCTGCGCATCATGGGGGGACCGAACATTCCGCTGATCAACGACCCGACGGTGTTCACACTGCTGCAGCCCGAGGGGCTGGATGACTACTGGTGGCGCCCGCTGCTGCTGCTGGTGATCGTCGTCGCCGCCAAGCTCGCCATGGACTGGTTCTTCGCCACCGAGCGGGGCCTGGCGATTCGCGCCACCGGCTCGAACGCCCGCATGGCGCGCGCGCAGGGCATCAACACCGGCGCCATGGTGCTGCTTGGCATGGCGGTGTCCAACGCGCTGGTCGGGCTGGCGGGCGCCCTGTTCGCCCAGACCCAGGGCGGCTCGGACATCTCCATGGGCATCGGCACCATCGTCATCGGTCTGGCCGCGGTGATCGTCGGCGAATCCATCCTGCCGTCGCGGCGCATCGTCTACGCGACGCTGGCGGTCGTCATCGGCGCCATCGTCTACCGCTTCTTCATCGCCGCCGCGCTCAACAGCGACTTCATCGGCCTGAAGGCCCAGGACCTGAACCTGGTGACCGCCGTGCTCGTGACCATCGCCCTGGTAATCCCGCAGCTCAAGCGCCGCCTGCGCAGCAAGCGCGTGCCCGACGCGCCCAAGAGCCTGTGAGCCCCGGAGACCGACCATGCTGAGCGCACAAGACCTGCACATCACCTTCAACCCCGGCACGCCCATCGAGACGCGCGCGCTGCGCGGCATGTCGCTGGACATCCCGGCCGGGCAGTTCGTCACCGTCATCGGCTCCAACGGCGCCGGCAAGTCCACCTTCCTGAACGCCATCTCGGGCGACCTGCCGGTGGACATGGGGCGCATCGCCATCGACGGCCTGGACGTCACCGACCGCCCGGTCTGGGAGCGCGCCGAGCGCGTCGCGCGCGTCTTCCAGGACCCCATGGCCGGCACCTGCGAGGACCTGACCATCGAGGAAAACATGGCACTGGCCCAGCAACGCGGCACGCGCCGCGGCCTGGCGCGCGCCGTCAAGGCGGCCGAGCGCGCCATGTTCCGCGAGCGGCTGGCGACCCTCGGCCTGGGCCTGGAGAACCGCCTCACCGACCGCATCGGCCTGCTCTCGGGCGGCCAGCGCCAGGCCGTGAGCCTGCTCATGGCGGCACTGCAGCCGTCGCGCATCCTGCTGCTGGACGAGCACACCGCCGCGCTCGATCCGCGCACCGCCGACTTCGTGCTGCAGCTCACGGCGCGCATCGTCGCCGAGAACAAGCTGACCACCATGATGGTCACGCACAGCATGCGCCAGGCGCTGGACGTGGGCCAGCGCACCGTGATGCTGCACCAGGGCCAGGTGGTGCTGGACGTCTCGGGCGAGGCGCGCGCACGCACCGACGTGCCCGACCTGCTACAGATGTTCGAGCGCGTGCGCGGCGAGAAGCTGGCGGACGACGCGCTGCTGCTGGGCTGACGCATCCCGGGGCTCCCGTGAGCCCCGGCGACTGTCCAGCGCACGCCACAGGCCGATTTGGCCCTCAGACACCGAGGGGCAAGTCGGCCTTTTTCAATGTCCGCAGCACGAAACTCGAGCGGCTGTGGCGGATGCCCTTGATCTTGTAGAGCTTCTCGCGCAGCAGGCGCTCGTAGTCGCGCGTGTCCTTGACCACCACGCGCAGCAGGTAGTCGTAGTCGCCCGAAACCAGGTGCGCCTCCACCACCTCCGGGATGCTCGCCAGCACCTCGCCGAACTTCTCCAGCGTGTTGTCCGAGTGGCTGTCGAGCGTCACCATGACCAGCACCGTGTCCCCAAGACCAAGCGCCAGTGGGTCGAGCCGCACGGTGTAGCCCTGGATCACCCCCGCCTCCTCCATCTTCTTGATGCGCGCCCAGCAGGGCGAGGGGCTCAGCCCGACGGCGGCGCCGATCTCCTGCAGGCTGGCACGCGCATCGCGCTGCAGCGCGGCGAGAATTTTTCGGTCCAGGCGGTCCATGGGATAGATTATTCAGGAAAAATTCCGTGAGCAAAAAATTTTTCTGCGATTAGGCCATCGAAGCAGAAATACAGCAAAACCATCTGCGCCTCTCGTCCCATACTTCCTTCCCATCAAGGCGCTCTTACCGGGGCGCACGACATTGACCACCGCCCCGCCCGGTTACCGCCGGGCGGGTGCCTGGCAAGCCACCTGCCGACGCTGTCACCCAGGCGTCACCTGCCCCCCGGAAACCGGCACAAACCCCGATGCCCTCCTGAATGCTGCGCCGCCATAATTTTTGGCCACCCCCGCAGAAATCTTCAGGAGACCGATTCCCATGCAACCCACCCGACTCGCCCTTGGCCTGGCGCTCGCCCTGGGCCTCGCCGGCACCGCGCTGGCCCAGACCACGATGCGCATCAGCATCTCCACGGCGCAGAACTCCCACCAGGGCGTGGCCATCGACACCTTCGCCAAGGAAGTGGAAAAGCGCACGGGCGGTCGCTACCGGATCCAGACCTTCTACAACGGCGCGCTGGGCGGCGAGCGCGAGTCCATCGAGGCCGTGCAGCTGGGCACCCAGGAACTGGCCTTCTCCTCCACAGGCCCGGTGCCCAACTTCGTGCCTGAGACCAAGATCCTGGACGTGCCCTTCCTGTTCCGCGACAAGGCGCACGCGCGCGCCGTGCTCGACGGCCCCATCGGCCAGGAACTGCTCGCCAAGTTCGACGCCAAGGGCTTCAAGGCGCTCGCCTGGGCGGAAAACGGCTTTCGCCACATGACCAACAGCAAGCGCGAGGTGCGCACGCCCGAGGACCTGAAGGGCCTGAAGATGCGCACCATGGAAAACCCGGTGCACATCGCCGCCTACAAGGGCTTCGGCATCATCACCACGCCCATGGCCTTCCCCGAGGTCTTCACCGCCTTGCAGCAAGGCACGGTGGACGGCCAGGAAAACCCCCTGCCCGTGATCATCTCGGCCAAGTTCGACCAGGTGCAGAAACACCTCTCGCTCACCGGCCACGTGTACTCGCCCTGCATCTTCGTGATGAACAAGGCCGCGTTCGACAAACTCTCGGACGCCGACAAGCAGGCCTTCATCGAGGCCGCCAAGGAAGGCACCAAGGCCAACCGTGCGCGCGTGGACGAGGACGACGCCAAGGGCGTGGCCGACCTGCGCGCCAAGGGCATGACCGTGATCGACGACCTCGACAAGTCCAAGTTCGTGGCGGCCCTGGCGCCCGTGAACGCACAGTTCGAGAAGGAATTCGGCAAGGCCAACCTGGACCGCATCCGCAACGTCCGGTGAGCGCCCCCGCGCCACTGTCCGTGTGATCGACAGCGCCCGTGGGTCATGCGCCACGGGCGTTGCCGTTGAGCCCCCGCAGGAATTTCCATCCGCATGAAACACCTTTTCCTCCGCTGCGAGCGCTGGAGCAGCGGCGCCAGCATGGCCCTGGCCTT
>NZ_ALEE01000515.1 GCF_000282995.1 Melaminivora alkalimesophila | reverse complement strand
CTGCGCCATGCTGGCCGTGGCCGCCGGCCTGGGCATGTTCCAGATCCTGATGCGCTTCGTCTTCGAGGAGCCTGCCGAGTGGACCGAGGTGCTGATCCGCTTCAGCCTGATCTGGATGGTGTTCCTGGCGGTGCCCACGGCCTTCCGGCATGGCGCGATGGTCAGCGTGGACGTGCTGCACCGCTGGAGCCCGCCGCGGCTGCGGCGCGTGCTCGACTGGGTGGTGTGCCTGGCCTCGCTCGCGCTCATGGCGGTGCTGATCTGGTGGGGCTGGGACTACGCGCGCCGCGGCGGCGTGCAGACCATGGCGGGGCTGGAGTCGGTGTCCATGTTCTGGGCCTACTTGGCGATTCCGGTGGGCGGCCTCTTCGCCGTGCCGGGCATCGTGGGCAACCTGCTGGATCCGCGCCGTGAAGAGCTGGAGACCGCGCAATGACCGGCGTGATGATCTCCACCATGGCGCTGTGCTTCGCGCTCAGCATCTCGGTGGCCGTGTCCATCGGGCTGTCGGCGATCCTCGGCATCCAGGTCGCCAACGCCAACATGCTGATCGCCGTCAAGGAGATGTTTGGCGCGATCAACAAGTTTCCGCTGGCCGCCATCCCCTTCTTCATCCTGGCGGGCAACCTGATGGAGACCGGCGGCATCTCGCGCCGGCTGGTGGAGTTCGCCAAGAGCCTGGTGGGCGGCGTGCAGGGCGGACTGCCCATGACCTGCGTGCTGACCTGCATGATCTTCGCGGCCGTCTCGGGCTCGTCGGTCGCCACCACCTTCGCCATCGGCGCCATCCTGGTGCCGGCACTGATCCGCCACGGCTACCCCACCAGCTACGCGGCGGCGCTGCAGGCGACCAGCGCCGAACTCGGCGTGATCATCCCGCCTTCCATCCCGATGATCCTCTACGGCGTCAGCGCCGAGGTGTCGATCGGCGAGCTGTTCATCGCCGGCTTCGGCCCGGGCGTGCTGATCAGCGGCGCCCTGATGCTGTTCGTGTGGATCCAGTGCAAGCGCAAGGGCTGGGGCAGGCACGACGGCGACGGACGCATGGCGTTCGGTCCCGCCCTGCTGCAGGCCGGCTGGGCGCTGCTGATGCCGGTGATCATCCTGGGCGGCATCTACGGCGGCATCTTCACGCCCACCGAGGCCTCGGCCGTGGCAGTGTTCTATGCGCTAGTGGTGGGCATGCTGATCTACCGCGAGATCAAGCCGCGCGAACTGTACGCGGTGCTGCGCAAGTCCGCCATTTCTTCGGCAGTGATCATGTTCATCATCGCCAATGCCGGCCTGTTCGCCTTCCTGATCACGCGCGCGGGCGTGCCGGACGCCATCGGGCGCTGGCTGCAGGAAGTGCTGCAAACGCCGGTGCTGTTCCTCCTGGGGGTGAACGCTGCGCTGTTCCTGATCGGCATGTTCATCGAGACCAGCGCCGCCATCATCGTGCTGGGACCGATTCTCGCTCCCGTCGCCGCGCACTTCGGCGTCGACCCGGTGCACTTCGGCCTGATCATGGTGGTGAACCTGGCGCTCGGCATGATCACGCCGCCCTTCGGGGTGAACCTGTTCGCCGCCTGCACGGTGGCGCGCATTCCGCTGGACCGCATCGTCGGGCACCTGCTGCCCTTCGTGGGCGTGATCCTGGCCTGCCTGATGGTCATCACCTATGTGCCGCAGCTGTCGCTGTTCCTGCGCGACTTGGTGTATGCCAGGTAAGGAGCATCGGGTGGCAGAGGGGTCCCTCGGCGCGCAGGCCAGCACTCTCCCCCGGGCTGCCGGACGGCCCTCGCGTCAACTGCGGCGCTGAGCGCGGCGCCCCAGCCAGGTCGCCAGCGCCGCCCCCGACAACAGCGCGCCCGCCGTCATCGCGATGGTGCTCGCAGGCAGCGCGCGCACCATGTTGCCGGCAATCTCGCCGGTGCGCGGCGCCGTGAGTTCGAGGCGGCGCTTGGTCATCTGCGCCCCCAGCTCGTCGAGGCGCTCAGCCGACAGGCAGCGCTCGGCCTCCGGCAGCATCACCGTCTCCTCCTCGGCGGCATGGTGCATGACCAGGCGGATCATCGCGGCAAAGGTCTGGTCGTAGTCGGGGTCGGTCGGCTCCATGCCGCGCAGGCGCTCGATGAAGCCGCGCAACTCGTCGTGTTCGTGCACGCTGCGCTTGATGAACTCGTCCGTCGTCGCTTCCCGCACTGCGGGGTAGAAGATCTCCTCTTCGAGCTGCGCGTGGATCTCGATGGCGGCGCACACCGTCTTGACCAGGCCTTCCTTCACGCTGGGACGCGCATCCGGATGAAACTGGTGGTAGGTCGAAAGCACATGCATGTGGTCGAACTGGATCATGGCGATCGGACCCGGGAACAGCTTGTTGGTCAACGTCTTCATGGCAAGGGCCTTTCCTGGACAGGGGCACGGACAACTCGGTCGCCTCACGGCGCTGCTGGCGAGCTTCGTCCGGCCAGACAGCGCGGGGGTGAGGCGGGTTCCTGGAGCGGCGTCGGACGGCATCCCTTCAGGCCCCCTCGAGGGCCGGCGCGGGCAGGCGGCGCGCCGCCCGCAATCCACTACACTGGCGCCTGCCAGGAGAGAGCCCCCCAGCGGGGCCGCCGAAGGCGCAGGCAGCGGCCGAACGCTCAGGCAAAAGGACTGGCAACGCGCGCGCAGGGATGCGTGCGCTTCCCCTGCTGGAGAGAGGCCGGACGCGCGCGATTGAGCCGGCCCACCGAAGGAGCAAGCCCCGCGCGCCGGGGTGAATCTCTCAGGTCGAGCGGACAGCCGGGCAAATCCCGTGGCCCCAGCCGAAAGGCGGGGGCGCGCCACCATTTGCTCCGGAAACCCCTGTCCATGTCCACGACCGATGCCCTGCTCAAGACCCCGCTGTACGCCCTGCACCAGGAACTGGGCGCCCGCCTGGTGCCCTTTGCCGGCTATGCCCTGCCGGTGCAATACCCGAGCGGCCTGGTGGCAGAGCACCGGCACACGCGCGAGCAGGCCGGGCTGTTCGACGTGTCCCACATGGGCCAGCTCCAGCTCGTCGGGGCCGAGGCGGCGGCCGCCCTGGAGAGCCTGATGCCCGTGGACGTGATCGGGTTGCCTGTGGGGCGCCAACGCTACGGGCTGCTGCTGAACGACGAAGGCGGCATCATCGACGACCTGATGGTCTTCAACCCGGGCCCGGTCGAGGGCCAGCCCGCCCTGTTCCTGATCGTCAACGGCGCCTGCAAGACGGGCGACATCGCCCACATCCAGACGCGCATCGGCCACCGCTGCGAGGTGCGCACCCTGCCGGAGCAGGGCCTGCTGGCGCTGCAGGGCCCGCAGGCAGCGGCCGTGCTGGAGCGCCTCGTGCCCGGTGTGCAGCAGCTGGTCTTTATGAGCGGCGGCCACTTCGAGTGGCGGGGTGCGCCCCTGCTCGTCACGCGCAGCGGCTACACCGGTGAGGACGGCTTCGAGATCTCCCTGCCCGGCGACCGCGCCGAGGCCTTCGCGCGCGCCCTGCTGGCCGAGCCCGAGGTCCGGCCCATCGGCCTGGGCGCGCGCAACTCGTTGCGCCTGGAAGCCGGCCTGTGCCTGTACGGCAACGACATCGACACCACCACCACGCCGGCCGAGGCGGCGTTGAACTGGGCCATCCAGAAGGTGCGCCGCACGGGCGGCGAGCGTGCCGGCGGCTTCCCGGGCGCCGACCGGGTGCTGGGCGAGATCGACGACCCTGGCCGGCTGTCGCGCAAGCGCGTGGGCCTGGTGGCCCTGGAGCGGGTTCCGGTGCGCGAAGGCACGCCGCTGCAGACGGAAGGTGGCGAGCCGGCGGGCACCGTGACCAGCGGCCTGCTCGCCCCCAGCCTGGACAAGCCGATCGCCCTGGCCTACGTGGCGCCCGCGCTGGCGCAACCCGGCACGCGACTGCATGCGCTGGTGCGCGGCAAGGCGGTGCCGATGGAGGTGGTGGCGACGCCTTTCCTGCCCCCGCGCTACCACCGGGGCTGAGAGCCGCCTGCTGCCGCTACAGTGGCACGGCGGCGCCCATCCGGCCGCGTGATCTTGCCGTTCCCTTTTCTTTTCCCTTTCTTCCACGGAGCCCCGCATGAGCATCCAGTTTTCCAAGGACCACGAGTGGATCGACACCAGCAACCCCGAGGCCGCCACCGTCGGCATCACCGTCCACGCGCAGGATGCGCTCGGCGACGTGGTGTTCGTGGACCTGCCCGAGGTCGGCAAGTCCTTCGAGCAGGGCGAGGTCGCCGGCGTGGTCGAGTCGGTCAAGGCGGCAGCGGACGTGTACATGCCGGTCTCGGGCGAGATCGTCGAAATCAACGAGGCGCTGCGCGCCGATCCCTCGCTCGCCAACTCCGATCCGCTGGGCGCCGGCTGGTTCTTCAAGGTGCGCCTGAGCAAGCCGGAAGAACTCGCGGGCCTGATGGACGAGACCGCCTACCAGGATTTCGCCGCCAACGCCTGAGCGCCGACCCCCGGCCCTTCCTGTCCCGGCCCGTGACCCGGCGCGCCTCCTGGCGCCGCCGCTGCGGCCCCCCCTGCAGACCTCTCCCCCGAAGGCCCCCATGCAGATGCCCGACGCCCTGCCGCTTGCCGCCCTGGAAAACGCCGGCGAATTCCTGCCGCGCCACATCGGCCCCACCGCCGCCGAAGAGGCGCACATGCTGTCCGTGATCGGCGCCGCCTCGCGCCGCGCGCTGGTGGACTCGATCGTGCCCCCGTCCATCGTGCGCCGCTCCCCGATGCGGCTGCCC
>NZ_ALEE01000514.1 GCF_000282995.1 Melaminivora alkalimesophila | reverse complement strand
ATGCGGCTGCCCGCCCCTGCCACCGAGGCGGCCGCGCTGGCCGAGCTCAAGGCGATCGCCGGGCGCAACCGCATCCTGAAGAGCTTCATCGGCCAAGGCTATTACGGCACGCACACGCCAGGCGTCATCCTGCGCAACGTGCTGGAAAACCCCGCCTGGTACACCGCCTACACCCCCTACCAAGCAGAAATCAGCCAGGGCCGGATGGAGGCGCTGATCAACTTCCAGACCATGGTCACGGACCTGACCGGGATGGACATCGCCAACGCCTCGATGCTCGACGAGGCCACCGCCGCGGCCGAGGCCATGACGCTGGCGCGCCGCTCGGTCAAGGCAGCCAGCAACCGTTTCATCGTCGCCGGCGACGCGCACCCGCAGACCATCGAGGTCATCCAGACGCGCGCCGAGCCGCTGGGCATCGAGGTGGTGCTGGCCAATTCGCGCGAGGCGTGGGACGCGGCCGTTGAAAGCGAGTACTTCGCGCTGCTGGTGCAATACCCCGCCACCAGCGGGCGCATCGACGACGTGCAGTCCTTGCGCGCCGCGGCCGAGAAAGCTCACGCGCGCAACGCCGCCGTCATCGCCTGCGCCGACCTGCTGGCGCTGGCACTGATCGTGCCACCGGGCGAATGGGGCGCCGACATCGTCGTCGGCACCACGCAGCGCTTCGGCATGCCGATGGGCGCCGGCGGCCCGCACGCCGGCTACATGGCCTGCCGCGACGGCTTCAAGCGCAGTCTGCCGGGCCGCCTGGTGGGGGTGAGCGTGGATGTGCATGGCCAGCCCGCCTACCGCCTGGCGCTGCAGACGCGCGAGCAGCACATCCGCCGCGAGAAGGCCACGTCCAACATCTGCACCGCGCAGGTGCTGCCAGCGGTCGTCGCCAGCATGTATGCCGTCTACCACGGCCCCAAGGGCCTCGCGCGCATCGCCCGGCGCGTCGCCACCTACACGGCCATCCTGGCGCAGGGGCTGAAAAGCCTGGGCGCGCCGCTGCGCGAGCAGCCCAGCTTCGACACCCTGTGCCTGCACACCGGCGATGCCACCAGAAAAATAGCCGACCGCGCCGTGTCCCTGGGAGCCAACCTGCGCACCTACCGGGACGAATACCTGTGCATCTCGCTCGACGAGACCACCACGCGCGCCGACGTGGAACTGCTGTGGAAGGTCTTCGCGGCGGATGGCCAGCCCGTGCCTGCCTTCGCGGACTACGACATGGGCGTGGACCCGCTGATCCCGCAAGCGCTGCGCCGCGCGAGCAGCTTTCTCACGCACCCGGTGTTCAACACCCACCACTCCGAGACCGCCATGCTGCGCTACATCCGGCAGCTGTCGGACAAGGACCTGGCGCTGGACCGCACCATGATCCCGCTGGGCTCGTGCACCATGAAGCTCAACGCCACCAGCGAGATGATCCCCATCACCTGGCCGGAGTTCGCGCAGGTTCATCCGTTCGCGCCGGCCGACCAGCAGGAAGGCTACCGGCTGCTCGACGAGCAGCTGCGCCGCTGGCTGTGCGAGGCCACGGGCTATGCCGGCGTCAGCCTGCAGCCGAACGCCGGCAGCCAGGGCGAATACGCGGGCCTGCTCGCGATCCGCGCCTGGCACGCGGCCCAGGGCAACGCCCACCGCGACGTCTGCCTGATCCCCAGCAGCGCGCACGGTACCAACCCGGCCAGCGCCCAGATGGTCGGCATGCGGGTGGTGGTCGTCCAGTGCGACGAGAACGGCAACGTGGACATGGATGACCTGAAGCTGCAGTGCGAGAAGCACAGCGAGCGCCTATCGTGCATCATGATCACCTACCCCAGCACGCACGGCGTGTTCGAGACCCGCGTCAAGGAGCTGTGCGAGCTGGTGCACGCGCACGGCGGCCGCGTCTACGTGGACGGCGCCAACATGAACGCGCTGGTGGGCGTCGCGGCGCCGGGCGAGTTCGGCGGCGATGTGAGCCACCTGAACCTGCACAAGACCTTCTGCATCCCGCACGGCGGCGGCGGGCCGGGCGTGGGGCCGGTGTGCGTGGTCGAGGACCTGGTGCCGTACCTGCCCGGCCACGGCACCGCCGCCGCCATGGGCGCCCTGGCCGATGCCCCTGCCTCCCGGGCCGTGGGCGCGGTATCCGCCGCGCCGCTGGGCAACGCGGCCGTGCTGCCGATCTCCTGGATGTATATCCGCATGATGGGCGGCGAGGGCCTGACGGCCGCCACCGAGCTGGCCATCCTGAACGCCAACTACGTGAGCGCCCGCCTGGCAGGCCACTACCCCACGCTTTACGCCTCGGACAACGGCCGCGTGGCGCACGAATGCATCCTCGACCTGCGCCCGCTCAAGGAGGGCAGCGGCGTGGTCGCAGAAGACGTGGCCAAGCGGCTGATCGACTACGGCTTCCACGCGCCGACGCTCTCCTTTCCGGTGCCCAACACCTTGATGGTCGAACCCACGGAAAGCGAGAACCTGGCCGAGCTGGACCGCTTCGTCGATGCGATGATCGCCATCCGCGCGGAGATCCAGCAAATCGAGGACGGCCACTGGCCACGCGACGACAACCCGCTCAAGAACGCGCCGCACACGGCCGAGAGCCTGCTGGTCGCGGAATGGACCCGCCCCTACCCACGGGAGGTGGCGGCCTACCCGGTACCGGGGTTGCGCCGCAACAAGTACTGGAGCCCGGTGGGCCGCGTCGACAACGTGTACGGCGACCGCAACCTGTTTTGCAGCTGCGTGCCGATGGACGAACTGGGGTGAGGGGCGCGGCGCGCCCACCCAGGGCGCCCGGGGCGGACTAAACTGGCGGACACACGCCTTTTGCGCCCATGCCACGCCCCGACCTGTCTTTCCTGCTGCGGTCCGAAGCGGACTCCGCCGGCGTGCCGACCCCCGGGCCGTCCGCAGATGCGGCGCGGGCCAACACCCCTGCCGGGGCGGAGGTCCCCGCGGAGCGCCGCACGCCCGAGCGCGCGACCGGCCGGTTGGCGGCACTCATCGAGGAGCTGCGCGCCTCCCAGGCCGAGCTGCAGGCGCAGAACCAGGTGCTGCGCTACAGCCAGTCCATGGCGGAGAGCGCCTCCGAACGTTTCGAGGCCCTGTTCTCCAGCGTGCCGCTGGCACTCATGGTGCTCGACGAGCACGACGTCGTGGTCCAGGCCAACTCCATGGCCCAGCGCTCCTTCCAGCCGCGCGAGCACGACCGTCCCCTGACCGCGCTGATGCCCTTCGTGGACGCGGCGCACGCCGCGCGCGTGGGCGCCGCCTTCGCCGCGGCGCGCGAGCGCGGCACGGCCGAGGCGACCGAAGTCGTGTTCACCATCGATGCCGAGCGCCGCATCACCGGCGACCTGCACATCGCGCGCATCGAGGCGCACGGGGGCGACGGCGGCGCGCCCAGCCTGCAATTTCTGTGCGCGGTCATCGACCAGGGCCCGCTGCTGGCCGAGCGCCAGGCGCTCAAGCGCAGCGCCGAGGAGCTGCGCCAGCGCAACGAACAGCTGCACGCCGGCGAGCGGCGCCTCGCGGCGGTCATCAATTCCGCGCTGGACGCCATCGTCTGCGTGGACCAGCACCAGCGCATCACGGTCTTCAATCCCACGGCCGCCATGCTGTTCCAGTGCCCGGCCAGCGACGCCCTGGGCAGCCCGATCAGCCGCTTCATCCCCAAGGCCGACCAGGTGCTGGCCTTCGCCCAGCTCACCACCCAGGCGATGATGGGCGAGATGACCGCGCTCACGGCCTCCGGGCGCGAGCTCGCCGTCGAGGTCAGCGTCACTTTCGAGCGTCACGCCGAGGGCGAGACCACCACCGTCTTCGCGCGCGACCTGACCGCCAGGAAACGCGAGGAAGCGCGCCGCGCCGAGCTGGAGGCGCAGCTGCGCGAATCGCACAAGATGCAGGCCATGGGCACCCTTGCCGGCGGCATCGCACACGACTTCAACAACATCCTGCACGCCATCCTCGGCAACGTCGAGCTGGCCCGCGCCGAGAGCCCACCGGGCACGCCCGCCCACGAGAGCCTGCTGGAGATCGACAAGGCCGGCCGGCGCGCGCGCGACCTGGTGCGCCAGATCCTGACCTTCAGCCGCAACGAGCCGCCGCGGCGCCACGCCGTCGCCCTCGCCGAGGTGGCGCAGGACACGCAGCGCCTGTTGCGCGTGACGCTGCCGCCCCAGGTCAGCTTCTCCATCCACGCGCCCGAGGGCCTGCCGCCGGTGCTGGCGGACGCCACCCAGGCCGAGCAGGCGCTGCTCAACCTGTGCACCAATGCCGTGCACGCCATCGGCGAGCGCCACGGTAACGTCCGGTTGGAACTCGCACTCGCCCAGCCGACGCAGCGCCTGCGCGAGCGCCTCGGCCTGGCGGCCGACCAGTACGTCACGGCCACGGTGCACGACGACGGCCCGGGCATGGACGCCGCCACCCAGTCGCGCGTGTTCGAGCCCTTCTTCACCACCAAGCCGGTGGGCCAGGGGACGGGCCTGGGATTAGCCGTGGTACACGGCGTGATGCGCACCCACGGGGGCGCCATCGACCTGCGCAGCGCCCCCGGACAGGGCAGCAGCTTCACGCTGTATTTTCCGGTGGCGGTATCCACCCACCTGCCCTCCCCGCCCGCGCTGCCCGCGCCCGCCTCGAGCCCCATACCGCCGCCCCCGGCTGCTGCGGCTGGCCAGCGTGCCCGGCACGTCATGTACGTGGACGATGACGAGGCGCTGGTGCGGCTGGTGCAGCGCCTGCTCGGTCGCCGCGGCTACGAGGTCAGCTGCTTCACCGACCCGCGCCAAGCGACCGAGGCACTGCGCGCCGCGCCCGCGCGCTACGACCTGCTGGTCACCGACTACAACATGCCGGGCTTTTCCGGCCTGGACCTGCTGCGCGCGGCGCGCGCCATCCGCGCCGACCTGCCGGTCGCCCTGGCCTCGGGCTACGTCACCGCCGACATCGAGCAAGCCGCCCTGGCCGAGGGCGCGCGCGCCCTGATCCACAAGCCCGACGACGTGCAGGCGCTGTGCGCGACTGTGGACCGGCTGGTGCATGGAGGCTGAAGCCGGGGTGGTGGCGGCAGACCTGAGTTGCCTGCACGAGGATTCGGACCTGCTGGTGCTGTGCAAGCCTTCCGGGATGCTGTGCGTGCCGGGGCGTGGAGCCGACAAGCACGACAGCCTCGCGACGCGCGCCCAGCAGCATTGGCCGGGTGCGCTGGTGGTGCACCGGCTCGACCAGGCAACCTCGGGCCTGGTGCTGATGGCGCGCAACCCGGTGGCCCAGCGCCTGCTCGGCCAGGCCTTCGCCGCGCGCCGGGTGGAGCGCCGCTACCACGCCGTGGTCCAGGGCGAGCCGCGCCCCGAGGCGCTGGACGACGAGGGCTGGGCGCTGATCGACCTGCCGCTGGCCGCCGACTGGCCGAACCGTCCGCGCCAGCGGGTGGACCTGGCCACCGGCAAGCCGAGCCAGACCCGCTGGCGCGTGCTGCAGCAAAACCACCGCGGCCTGGCGCAATCGGCGCTGCTGGAGCTGCGCCCGCTCACCGGCCGCACGCACCAGCTGCGCGTGCACCTCGCGGCCATCGGCCACCCGATCCTCGGTGATGCGCTGTACGCCGACGCCGCCACGCAGCAGCGTGCGCCGCGGCTGCTGCTGCACGCCAGCGCCCTTGGCTTTGCCCATCCCCGGCACGGGGCATGGCAACAGTTCGAGGCGCCCCACGGTTTCTGACTACCATAGGCGAATGAACCAGCACCTGTACCTCCTCACCGGCAGCTCGCGCGGCATGGGCCTGGCCATGGCGCAGCAGCTGCTCGTGCCCGGGCACCACGTCGTGGGCCTGTCGCGCAAGTCCCATCCCGCGCTCCAGGCGCCCGAGGGCGCGCAGCTCGAGCAGTGGAGCGTGGACCTGGCCGACCCGGTGGCCGCGGCCGAGCGGCTGCGCGAATGGCTGCAGGCG
>NZ_ALEE01000513.1 GCF_000282995.1 Melaminivora alkalimesophila | reverse complement strand
CTGCAGGCGCAGCCTGCCGGCCGCTACGCCAGCGCCACACTGATCAACAACGCCGGCGTGATCCCGCGCATCGCCCCCCTGTCGGCCAGCGACCCGCAGGACCTGGCGAACGCGCTGCGCGTCGGGCTGGAGGCGCCGATGCAGCTCACGGCCGCCTTCTTGGCCGCCACCGAGGGCTGGGGCGTGCCGCGCAAGGTGCTCAACATCTCCTCCGGCCTGGGGCGACGCCCCATGGCCTCGCAGGCCGCCTACTGCGCCGCCAAGGCCGGGATGGATCACTTCACGCGCTGCCTGGCACTCGACGAGGCCGGCAAGCCCCAGGGCGCACGCGTCTGTTCGCTCGCGCCGGGCGTCATCGACACCGACATGCAGGTGCAGCTGCGCAGCGCCGACGCCACCGACTTCCCCGACGTGGGCAACTTCGCCCAGCTCAAGGCCGGCGGCATGCTCGCCTCGCCCGAGGAGGCAGCCCGGCGCGTGCTCGCCTGGCTGCAGCGCCCCGACTTCGGCGACCAGCCTGTCGCCGATGTGCGCGAGGCCTGAGGGCTTTGCAGGCAACATCCCGTCCCGTTTCCGAATCCCATCCCTTACCACCCAAGGAGAAACCCCATGTCCCGTGAAGTCGTCGTCGCCAGCGCCGTTCGCACCGCCATCGGCGGCTACGGCGGCAG
>NZ_ALEE01000512.1 GCF_000282995.1 Melaminivora alkalimesophila | reverse complement strand
GGCGCCAGCCTCAAGGATGTCCCGCCCACCGAGCTGGGTGCCCTGGTCGTGCGCGAGGCCCTGGCCCGCGCCCAGGTCGAGGGCAAGGACGTGGGCCACGTGGTCTTCGGCCACGTGGTCAACACCGAGCCGCGCGACATGTACCTCTCGCGCGTGGCGGCCATCAACGGCGGCTGCCCGAACGAGACGCCCGCACTGAACGTCAACCGCCTGTGCGGCTCTGGCCTGCAGGCCATCGTCACCGCCAGCCAGGGCATCCTGCTGGGCGACTACGACGTGGCCATCGGCGCCGGCGCCGAGAACATGAGCCGCGCGCCCTACGCCAGCCTCAACACCCGCTGGGGCGCGCGCATGGGCGACACCAAGATGGTGGACATGATGGTCGGCGCGCTGCACGACCCCTTCCACGCCATCCACATGGGCGTCACGGCCGAGAACGTCGCGCGCGAATTCGGTATCACGCGCGAGGACCAGGACGCCTTGGCGCTGGAGAGCCACCAGCGCGCCGAACGCGCCTGGGCCGAAGGCCGCTTCGATGGCCAGATCGTGCCGGTGGTGCTCAAGGGCCGCAAGGGCGAGACGCGTTTCGAGCGCGACGAGCACTTCCGCCCGGGCGCGAAGCTGGAAGATTTCCAGAAGATGAAGCCGGTGTTCCTGAAGGAAGACGGCACCGTCACGGCCGCCAACGCCTCGGGCATCAACGACGCCGCCGCCGCCGTGCTGCTGATGGAGGCGGGCGCTGCCCAGTCGCGCGGCGTGCAGCCGCTGGCGCGCCTGGTGGGCTATGCGCACGCCGGCGTGGAGCCGAAGATCATGGGCATCGGCCCGGTGCCCGCCACCAAGGCCGTGCTCGCGCGCACCGGCCTGAAACTCGACCAGATGGACGTGATCGAGGCCAACGAGGCCTTCGCGGCGCAGGCCTGTGCCGTGACGCGCGGCCTGGGCGCCGATCCGGCCAAGGTCAACCCGAACGGCTCCGGCATCTCGCTCGGCCACCCCATCGGCGCGACCGGCGCCCTGATCACCGTCAAGGCCCTGCACGAGCTGCGCCGCATCCAGGGTCGCTACGCCCTGGTGACCATGTGCATCGGCGGCGGCCAGGGCATCGCTGCGATCTTCGAGCGCATCTGAGCCGCGAGGCGCTTTTCCAACCCGATCCAAGGAGATGTTCCCCATGTTCCGTCGCCACGTCCTGGCGCTGGCCGCCCTGGCCTGCGCCTTCGGCACGGCCGTCCACGCCCAGACGGGCGCGGCCGCCAGCTACCCGACCAAGCCGATCCGGCTGATCGTTCCCTTCCCGCCCGGCGGCGGCACCGACATCCTGGCGCGCCTGGTGGGCGCCAAGCTGAGCGAGGCCAAGCAGTGGACCATCGTTGCCGAGAACAAGCCCGGCGCCGGCGGCACCATCGGCATCGGCGAGGCCGTCAAGGGCGCGCCCACGGGCTACGAGCTGGTGATGGGCCAGAAGGACAACCTGGTCATCGGTCCGTGGCTCTACAAGAATCTGCCCTGGGATCCGACACGCGACCTGACGGCCGTGGCGCACGTCGCCTACACACCGGTCATCATCGCCACCAGCGCCAACTCGAAGTTCAAGACCCTGGCCGACGTGGTCAGCGCCGCCAAGGCCAAGCCCGGCAGCGTCACCTACGGCTCGCCCGGCAACGGCACTTCGATCCACCTGGCGGGCGACCTGTTCGAGAAGGCAGCGGGCATCAAGCTCAGCCACATCCCCTACAAGGGCTCGAACCCGGCGCTGGTCGACACCCTGGCGGGCAACGTCGACCTGCTGGTCTCCTCCGTGCCCTCGGCCATCGGCCAGATCAAGGCCGGCAAGCTGCGCCCGCTGGCCGTGACCTCGGCCGCGCGCAGCTCGTCGCTGCCGGACGTGCCCACCGTGGCGGAGTCGGGCTTCAAGGACTTCGACGTGAGCACTTGGTACGGCGTGCTCGCCCCGGCCGGCACGCCCCCCGAGGTGGTGAAGACGCTGAACGCCGAGATCAACAAGCTCCTGGCCACGCCCGAGATGCAGGCCGCCATCCAGGCCCAGGGCGCCGAGGCGCGCGCCATGGGCCCGGAGGAATTTTCCGCCCTGATCCAAAAGGAATACGGCGAGTGGAAGGGCATCGTCGCCAACTCGGGCGTGCGGATCGAGTGACGAACGGATGAGCGGTGTGGCGGCCAGGTTCGCCACCTGCCCGCCACCATGAAAAAAACGGCTGCCTCGGCAG
>NZ_ALEE01000511.1 GCF_000282995.1 Melaminivora alkalimesophila | reverse complement strand
CGGCAGCCGTTCTTCGTGGGATGCGCCCCGCTCAGCTGCGCACCACCAGCACCGGGATGCGGGCCACGCCCAGCACGCGCTGCGTGACGCTGCCCAGCACCAGCTTCTCCAGCCCGCGGCGGCCGTGCGAGCCCATGACGATCAGGTCGGCGCCGGTCGCCTCGACCGTGCGCACGATGCCGTCGTGCACCGCGTGGCCTTCTCCCACCACCGACTCGACGCGCTCCACACCAGCCTGGGCCAGCGCGGCCTTGGCGGCGTCCAGGGCGGTGTTCGCCTCGGCCGTGGCGGCGCTCAGGTACTGCGCCTGGCCATAGGCGAAATCGGCGCCCACGCCCGTGAAGGGATAGGGGTCGATGACGTACAGGACGGTCACCGTGCTGCCGAAGGCCTTTGCGAGCCCGGCCGCCTTGGCGACCGCGCTCATCGAGGTTTCGGAGCCGTCAACGGGCACCAGGATGTGCTGAAACATGGATGGAACCTCCTCGTGTTGCTTTGTTACCGGTCGCCATCATGACATGCCCTCGCCCAGGAAAGCGCCGCGCCGGCAGGTCAGGACCAGGGTATCGCGCCAGCCATGTGCGCCCAGCGGCTGGATGGGTGTGGTCTCGTGGATCATGCGGGCATCGTCGAGCAGCAGCACCGACCAGGGCTCGTCCAGCGTGAAGCGCTGGCCGCTGGTGCCGTGCGCCTCGAAGATGCGGGTCTCGCCCCCCTTGATGGACGCGCGCGCCAGCAGGAACACGGCCACCAGGTCCACCCCGTCGCGGTGCGCTCCCTCGGGCGTGGGGCGCCCGATGCCGCCTTCGGTGTCGATGCGGAACTGGTGGGCCTCGATGAACCAGCGCGGCTCCTGCGGCGCCAGGGCGGCCCGGGACAGCGCCGCCACGGCCCGCAGCAGCGCCTGCCAGGCGGGTTGGCGCACCGTCTCCTCGCGCATCGGCGCGAACCAGCGCAGCATCCCCCCATGCAGTGCGTTGTATTCGACCGGCTGGTAGTGCGCGCGGTGCGGGGTCTGGGTCAGCTGCCCGCCCTCGGCAATGAAGCAGGCATGGCGCCGCCGCCGGTAACGCCCCCCGTCCTTCAGGTGCGCATCGGGCGGCAGCGCGTTCCAGTCGGCCTCGAGTGCCTGCAGCTGCTCGAGCGGGCAACCGGCCCACTCGGCGGTATCGCGCGGCCGCAGCACCGCATAGCCGCGCTCGCGCAGCTGCTGCTCGACGTGGCAAGCGGGCGTGTAGGGAGGAGAGAAGCTGATGGGGGCCATGCGCTAGCTTAGACCCAAAAGGCGGGGGCGCACAGGACCGGGCGCCGCGCCGCAGCAGTCGGTTGCGCCGGGGCAGGCAAAAGGGGTTGCACCACAAAAGTGCAACCCCTGAGTTTCATTGGTCGGAGCGGCGGGATTCGAACTCGCGACCCTCTGCTCCCAAAGCAGATGCGCTACCAGGCTGCGCTACGCTCCGACAGCGCGCATTCTAACCCGCTGCGGGCAGGGGGCCGGGAAAAGGCAAGGAAAAAAGGCGAGGAGAAAACCCGCCGGCACTGCTCAGCGGGTCGACGAAGGCCCCGGGCCGCGGCCTGGCAGGTGGCGGAAGGTGATGCGGCCCTTGGTCAGGTCGTAGGGCGACATCTCCAGCGAAACCTTGTCGCCGGCCAGGATGCGGATGTGGTGCTTGCGCATCTTGCCGCCGGTGTAGGCGATCAGCTGGTGCCCGTTGTCCAGCGTCACGCGAAAGCGCGAGTCAGGCAGCACTTCGGTGACGCTGCCCTGCATCTCGATGAGTTCTTCTTTGGCCATTGAAAAATGATGGATCTGGAAAAGCCGGATGGTGTGGTGCAGGGTCTCAATCGCCCGTAGGCTGAAGCGACACGCGCCGTCCGCGCGCGCCCGACAGGCAGGCCCGCGGCGCCCTCGCGCCAGTCGGATAAAGCGTCGCGCACAACCGGACAATTGTAATTGCGCCCCCGGGGGCCGGCCACTGTTTTTGGCCCTGCCGGCGCCCTGCTGTGGCGTGCGGCACGAAGCCCCGGCAGGGCACCCCGGCGCCCGCCCCTGGCCTTGCCCCCTACAATGGCCGCCCTCTCCCTTCGCATCGCCTCCAGGAGCCTTTTGCACGTGTCCGACCGCCTCGCCGTCCTGCCCCAGTACCTGCTGCCCAAACAGGCGCTCAGCGCCCTCGCGGGGTGTCTGGCCTCGGCGCGCGGCGGCGCCTGGACGACGGCGGCCATCCGGCGTTTCGTGGCGCGCTACGGCGTCGACATGTCCGAGGCGGCCGATCCGGACATCGCCAGCTACGCCACCTTCAACGACTTCTTCACGCGCGCCCTGCGCCCGGGTGCCCGGCCGCTGGCGCCGACCGAGGTCATCTGCCCGGTGGATGGCGTGGTCAGCCAGCTCGGCGCCATCGAGGGCGACCGGATCTTCCAGGCCAAGGGCCACCACTACAGCACCACCGCCCTGCTGGCGGGCGATGCAGCGCTGGCGGCGCGCTTTCAGAACGGCAGCTTCGCCACCATCTACCTGAGCCCGCGCGACTACCACCGCGTCCACATGCCTTGCGATGGCCGGCTGCTGCGCATGGAGCACGTGCCGGGCTCGCTGTTTTCGGTCAACCCCACGACGGCGCGCGGCGTGCCCGGCCTGTTCGCGCGCAACGAGCGCGTGGTCTGCCTGTTCGAGACCCCGCTCGGCCCGATGGCGCTGGTGCTGGTCGGTGCGACCATCGTCGGCAGCATGGCGACCGTGTGGCACGGCCAAGTCAACCCGCCGCGCACGGGCAAGCTGCGCCGCTGGGACTACGAGGGCAAGGAGATCCGCCTGCAGCGCGGCGAGGAAATGGGGCGCTTTTTGCTGGGCTCGACGGTGGTGCTGCTGTTCGAGCGCGCCGCGGTGCGCTTCGAACCGGGCTGGGCCGCGCTGCGCCCGGTGCGCATGGGCGATGCCATGGCCCGGCGGGCCTGAAGGCCCCGACGCGCCGCCAGTCCGCTAGGGCGCCTCGGGAACCCGCTCGGTGGTGAACACCGTCGGCTCCACCTCCAGCTCCAGCGGGTCTACCGGCTCCGGATGGCCGACCAGATAGATGGACAGGTCATGGCGGCGCAGGGCGACGTGGCTCACCGTCTCCCAGTTGCCGCCCCGGCGCACGCGCGTGCCGGGCTTGTAGAGCGGCATCCGGAAGCGGCGGCTCCAGCCCCAGGGCACCTCGTGGGTCGGCTGGGAGGCCAGGGGGTGGTTGGGGGTCTGCATGAGGGAGATTCTAGCGGCGAGCGCAGCCGACCGGGCGCCCTTGCGCCCACCCTACTTGCCGCCCGCGCCTTGCCCGGGAACCTTGTGGCAGGTCCATGATCAAAGCAGGCATGCTCCGCTGGTTGCTCGCGCTGTTGACCCTGCACTTGCTGCTGGGCATGGCCGCACCCGTGGCAGCCAGCGCAAGGCAGCCCGCGCCCGTGCTGCAGCCCATGGCGTCCCTCGTCGCGGACTGCTCCAGCGCCGCCGTCGCCGCCCCGGGTGGCGACGTGGCGCGCGCCC
>NZ_ALEE01000510.1 GCF_000282995.1 Melaminivora alkalimesophila | reverse complement strand
GCGCCCCGGCCGAGGCGGTCGCGGGCGCCGACCCCTTCGGGGCCGACCTGCCCGACGAGCCTGCCCTGCGGCGCGCGCGTGCCGACGAGCCTTCGGCGGCGCACTTCCTTTGCCCCCAGGGAGCGCCGCGCCAGCTGCGCTCATCCGCGCCGCGCCGGCGCCTGCGGCCGCCCCGCGCCGCCTGAG
Source organism: Melaminivora alkalimesophila (assembly GCF_000282995.1). GTDB lineage: Bacteria > Pseudomonadota > Gammaproteobacteria > Burkholderiales > Burkholderiaceae_C > Melaminivora > Melaminivora alkalimesophila. The sequence continues at coordinate 2,844 of NZ_ALEE01000510.1, read as the reverse complement.
GCGGCCCCGGACGGGGCCGGAGCGGTTCCCGGCGGAATCGCCTCCGGGCCCTTGCACTCTCCCACCACGCCGCTGTCGCGGCTCCACCGGAAGCTTTCCGGCGGCCGCGCGCTGTCCCTTTCCACCTTTTTTCTGGAGCACTATGCGTCTGACCACCCGTGGCAAGCTTGCCGTCACCGCCATCACCGACCTCGCCCTGCACTCCCATGGGCGCCCCGTGCCCCTGCCCTCGATCTGCGCGCGCCAGCAAGCGTCGCTGTCGTACCTCGAGGATATCTTCGGCGCCCTGCGGCGTGCCGGCCTGGTGGCCAGCACCCGGGGGCCCGGCGGTGGCTACACGCTTGCGCGCCCGGCATCGGAGGTGACGGTAGCGCAGATCATCGCCGCCGCGGAAGCCCCCCTGGTGCGCCCGGATTCGGCCGTGCGCTCGGACATGACGACCGAGCTGTGGTCGAGCTTCCAGACGCGGGTGATGGACTACCTGCAGTCCATCACCGTGGCCGATCTGCTCGCCCAGCACCAGGGGCGCCCCACGGCGCAGCCGACGCCCGAGCCCGCACGCAGTGCACGCAACCGCGCGCGGACCGAACCCGCCACCCAGTTCCCCCGCAAGGGCGTGCCGAACTCGGTCTTCGCGCTCGGCGCGGCCTGAGAACACCCGGCTCCGCCTGCCCCCCCGGGGCCGGGCGGGCGGCCGTGCTGGCGCTTGCGCCCGGCCGCGGCAGAGACCCGGGTAAACCCTGGATTCTCCCTACAATCCGGCCTCCCACGGCCCGGCGTCCCGCGCCCGGTCGGAACCGCTTGCAGGCACACACCAAAGGACGCCGGTCTTGAAGCAGCACGTCTCCCTTCCCGTCCACCCACCCGCCCCGGCGCACCCCGCCCCCGGCCAGGACGCCGGCTACGCGCTGCGCTACAACCCGGCCCTGGACGGCCTGCGCGGCGTGGCCATCCTGCTGGTGCTGTTCTCCCACGCGCACGCGCCACTCTTCGAGGGTGCGTTCTATGGCGTGGACCTGTTCTTCGTGCTCAGCGGCTTCCTGATCACCTCGCTGCTGCTGATGGAGATCGAGCGCACCGGGACGGTGGACTACTGGCGCTTCTGCCACCGGCGGCTGTACCGCCTGATGCCGGCGCTCATGCTGTTCCTCGCGGTCTACTGCCTGGTGGCGCCCTTCCTGTGGCCCGGCCTGATCGACATCTATTCCGATGCGCTGGTCTCGCTGCTCTACCTTGCGGACTACGGCATCGCCTTCTTCGACAGCCCGGACACGCTGCTGCACATGTGGTCGCTGTCGGTGGAGGAACACTACTACCTGCTCTGGCCGCTGGTGCTGCTGGGCCTGGTCCGCTGGTCGCGGCCGGGTCGGCTGTGGCGGGCCATCCTCGTGCTCGCGCTGCTGGCCTGGGCCTGGCGCGTGCTGTGGATCGTGCAGGGCCAGAAGTTCTACGAGATTTTCTTTCGCTTCGACACGCGCATGACCGGGCTGCTGATGGGCAGCCTGCTGGCGGCATTGCTGCTGGAGCAGCCCCGCTGGTTCCAGGCGCTGCGCACGCGCCTGGCGCACGGTGTGTGGCTGGTGCTGGCGGTGCCGCTGCTGCTGGCGCAGGCCTGGGACGACATGAACGCCCTGGCCTGGGGCATGAGCGTGGTGGAGTGCGCCACCGCCGTGGTGCTGCTGTCCGTGCTGGACGGGCGGGGTGCGGCCTACGAGGCGCTGAGCCACCGCTTCCTCGTGCAGGTGGGCAAGCTGTCGTACGGCATCTACCTGTGGCATTACCCGGTGGTGCGCTACCTGCGCGCCGACCTGCCCTGGCAGGCCACCGTGGTGCTGGGCTTCCTGATCTCCCTGGCGCTGGCGGCTGTGTCCTTCTATACGATCGAGCGCTGGGCCATGCGCCGGCGCGACCGGGGCCGCACGGCGCGCCCGGATGTGCCGCGCGGGGAAGGCGCAGCGCGGCAGGAACGCCAGCTGGCCCTGTCGGAGCGCTGAGCCGGTCGCGCACCGCCCTGCAGCTGCGGCGCGCTGCCGCTAAACTTGCAGCCTTTGCTTGCCAGGACGAAAGCCGCCGCACGGTAGCTTCGCCCGCAAGCTTTTTTTGTAGGCTCCACGCCCGCCCGCGCACACTGCCCGCCATGTCCACGGTCTTCAACTTCACCTTCGTGCCCTGGTTCCGGTCGGTGGCGCCGTACATCCACAAGTTCCGCAACCAGACTTTCGTCGTTGGCCTGACGGGCGAGGCGATCGCCGCCGGCAAGCTCCAGGGCATCGTGCAGGATCTGGCGATGATCCAGGCCATGGGCGTGAAGATCGTGCTGGTGCACGGCTTTCGCCCGCAGGTGACGGAGCAGCTGGCGGCCAAGGGGCACCAGGCGCGCTATTCGCACGGCATGCGCATCACCGACTCGGTGGCGCTGGACAGTGCCCAGGAAGCGGCCGGCCAGCTGCGCTACGAGATCGAGGCCGCCTTCAGCCAGGGCCTGCCCAACACGCCCATGGCGGGGGCGCGGGTGCGGGTGATCTCGGGCAACTTTCTCACGGCGCGCCCGGTGGGCATCCTCGACGGCGTGAACTTCCTGCACACCGGGCTGGTGCGCAAGGTGGACGTGGAGGGCATCCGCCGCACGCTGGCAGACCCGCAGTCGATCGTGCTCATCTCCCCCTTCGGCTTCTCGCCCACGGGCGAGGCCTTCAACCTGTCGATGGAGGAAGTGGCGACGCGCGTGGCCAGCGAGCTGCAGGCGGACAAGCTGCTGTTCCTGACCGAAGTGCCGGGGCTGCGCGTGCGCCCGCTCGATCCGCCGGGCGAGGACAACCCCATCGACACCGAGCTGCCGCTGGC
>NZ_ALEE01000509.1 GCF_000282995.1 Melaminivora alkalimesophila | reverse complement strand
CTGCCGCTGGCGGCGGCGCGCCGGCTGCTGGCGCAGCTGCCCCCGCCCGAGCGGCCCACCGACGCCGGCTTCTACCTGCAGCACTGCGTGCGCGCCTGCGAGCATGGCGTGGAACGCAGCCACATCCTGCCCTTCGGCGTGGACGGGGCGCTGCTGCTGGAGATCTACGTGCACGACGGCATCGGCACCATGGTCATCGACGAGAAGCTCGAGGAACTGCGGGAGGCCACCATCGACGACGTGGGCAGCATCCTGCAGCTGATCGAGCCTTTCGAGCGCGACGGCACGCTCGTCAAGCGCGACCGCAAGGACATCGAGCGCGACATCGCCAACTACACGGTGATCGAACACGACGGCGTGATCTTCGGCTGCGCCGCGCTGCACCCCTACCCCGAGGCGCGCACCGCCGAGATGGCGGCCGTGACCGTCTCGCCCCAGAGCCAGGGCACGGGCGACGGGGAGAAGCTGCTCAAGCGCATCGAGCAGCGCGCGCGCATGCTGGGCCTGGAGAGCATCTTCGTGCTCACGACACGCACCATGCACTGGTTCCTCAAGCGCGGCTTCGAGCCGGTCGATCCGGAGTGGCTGCCGGAGGCGCGCAAGCGCAAGTACAACTGGGACAGAAAGAGCCAGGTGCTGGTCAAGAGGCTGGTGCCCTAGGCTTTTGTCCTACAGGGGCACCGCCCCGCCGCGCACGGAGCGGGGGGCCGGCCCGGCCTACATTGCGCTCCAAAGGAGTGCGTCATGGCTGTCTTGCCCTACAAAGACCGCAGCGAGGCCGGTCAGGTGCTGGCGCGCGAGCTGGAGCGTTACCGGCACGCGCCGGGGCTACTGATGCTGGCCCTGCCGCGCGGCGGCGTGCCGGTCGCCTACGAGGTCACGCACGCGCTGGGGGCGCCGCTCGAGGTCTTTCTGGTGCGCAAGATCGGCCATCCGGACCACCCGGAGTTCGCCGTCGGCGCCGTCGCCAGCGGCGGCACACGCGTGATGAACCCGGGCAGCGGGCGTGTGGCGCCCGGGGCGCTGGACGCGGTGGTCCGCAGCGAACTGCAGGAGCTGGAGCGCCGCGAGCGGGCCTATCGGGGCGATCGCCCGCTGCCGGAACTGGGCGGGCGCACGGTGATCGTGGTGGACGACGGCCTGGCCACGGGCGCCACCATGCGGGCCGCAGCCGAGGCGATCCGCGCCCAGGGCCCGCAAGAGCTGGTGCTGGCCGCGCCCGTGGGCGCGCGCGAGACCTGCGAGGCGCTGCGCGCCTGTGCCGATGCAGTGGTATGTCCGCGCATGCCCGAACCCTTCCATGCGGTCGGCGCGTGGTATGAGGATTTTCGCCAAGTGCAGGACGAGGAGGTGCTGGCGCTGCTCGAACGAGCCCTGCAGCAGACCGCCGGAGCGCAGCCATGAAGCCCGGCGACCCCCTGGACACCCCGGCCGACGGCGCCACCGATGACGACACGCGCCTGCTCAAGGGGCTCGCACCGCACCTGCGGCCCTTCGAGCGCGCCGACCAAGCGGACGGCCTGGTGGAGCTGATGGCACAGGCGCGGCTGGTGCTGATCGGCGAGGCCAGCCACGGCACGCACGAGTTCTACCTGGAGCGCGCCCGCCTGACCCGGGCCCTGATCGAGCAGCACGGCTGCACCGCGGTGGTCGCGGAAGCCGACTGGCCCGATGCGCTGCGCGTGGACCGCTACGTGCGCGGCCGCTCCGAGGATGCCAGCGCCGCGCAGGCGCTCTCGGACTTCGCGCGCTTTCCAGCCTGGATGTGGCGCAACACCGTGGTGGAGGAATTCGTCGAGTGGCTGCGCGAGCACAACCGCAGCGTTCCGGCGGGACGGCAGGTGGGTTTTTTCGGCATGGACCTCTACAGCCTGCACGCCTCCATGCATGCGGTGATCGAGCATCTGCAGTCGGTCGATCCCGGGGCCGCCGCCCGCGCGCGCGAGCGCTATGCCTGCTTCGACCACTACGCTCCCGAGGACAGCCAGGCCTACGGCTGGGGCGCCGCCTTCGGCGCGCGGCCCAGCTGCGAAGACGAGGCCATCGCGCAGCTCCTGGAGATGAACCGCCGCGCCGCCGCCACGCTCGGACCGGAGCGCGACGAGGCCTTCTATGCCCAGCAAAACGCCCGCCTGGTGCGCAACGCCGAGGAGTACTACCGCAGCATGTTCCGCGGGCGCGTGTCCACCTGGAACCTGCGGGATACCCACATGGTCCAGACGCTGGCGGCGCTGGAGCGCCACCTGCAGGCCACGCGCGGCACGGCACCGCGCATGGCCGTGTGGGCCCACAACTCGCACCTGGGCGATGCCAGCGCCACCGAGATGGGCGAGCGCGGCGAATGGAACGTCGGCCAGCTGGCGCGCGAGCGCTGGGGCCGCGAGGCCCTGCTGGTCGGGCTGACCACCAGCGAAGGCAGCGTCACGGCGGCGTCCGACTGGGGCGGCCCGGCCGAGCGCAAGCGCGTGCGCCAACCGCTGCCGGGCAGCTTCGAGCGCCTGTTCCAAGAGGCTGGACCGGACCGCTTCTGGCTGCCGCTGCGCGACCAGTTCGCCGTGGCGCGGCTTCTCGCGGCGCCGCGCCTGCAGCGCGCCATTGGCGTGGTCTACGCACCACAGACCGAACGCCAGAGCCATTATTTCCACGCCCGCCTGCCGGCGCAGTTCGACGCGCTGCTGCACATCGGCCGCACGCATGCCCTGCAGCCGCTCGAGCCCGAGCCGCTGTGGCAGGAAGGCGAAGGCGAGGTGCCCGAGACCTGGCCGAGCGGTCTGTGAGCGCCGCAGGCGTCAGCGGCCGCGCCGCCGCGCCCCGCGCACGATCAGCACCAGCAGCACCAGGCTGAAGGCCACGAACCACAGGAAGGACCAGTTGGCGATGGAGCCTCCGAGGAAGCGCCAGTCCACTGCCGAGCAGTCGCCCGATCCGCGGAAGATCATGGGAATGGCGCGGCTGATGGGGTAGTTTTCGATCATCCCGTAGAAGTCGCGCCCGCAGGTGGCGACCTCCGGTGGATACCACTGCAGCCAGCTCTGGCGCGCGGCGACGAAGGCGCCGAAGCCTGCCGACAGCAGCGCCAGCCCTCCGAAGCCCATCCACCAGCCGCGCCCCGCACGCAGGCTCGCCAGACCCGTGAAGACCGCCACCGCGATCAGCGCATAACGCTGCACGACGCACATCGGGCAGGGTTCCAGCCCCACCACATGCTGCAGGTACATGCCGAAGGCGAGCATCGCCACGCAGGCCGCGGCGATCAGCGCCAGCACGCGCCGGGGGGCGCCATCCATCCATTGCAAAAGCACGAGAGATCTCTCCAAGAAGGGGCGGCGCACCCGCCCCTCGAACGGGGCCGGGCAGGCCTTCAGATACCCGCGGCGTAGTCGAGGAACACCCGGGCGCGCCGTGGCGTCACCACCAGCGTCTCGCCCTCGCGCAATCCCATGTCGTAGAACTGCTGCGCGGGAATGTGGGCCTCGATCAGGCTCGCGGGATGCGCATTGTCCGCGCTTTGGTTCGCGCCGTCGGGCACAAGTTCCAGCCGCGCGAGCGGCCCGACCACGATGGCGCGCTCGAGCTGCGCAACCAGGCCACTCGGCCGCCCCTGCGCATCGAGCGCCTGGCCCGGCGAGTAGCGCTGCACGTCGAGCTCGTGCGGCCGCACGTAGGCGAAGGCTTCGGTGCCTTCGGCGGCTGCCTCCTCCGGGCTGTCGAGCTGCAGGCCGTCGTCCAGGTGGATGCGCCCGTCGCGGGCGCGCCCCTTGAACAGGTTCACGTCGCCCAGGAAGCCATAGACGAAGGGGCTGGCCGGGTTGTCCCAGACCTGCTGGGGCGTGCCCTGCTGCTCGATGCGGCCCTGATTGATGACCACCACCCGGTCGGCCACCTCCAGCGCCTCCTCCTGGTCGTGCGTGACGAAGATGCTGGTCACGTGCAGCTCGTCGTGCAGGCGGCGCAGCCAGCGGCGCAGCTCCTTCCTCACCTTGGCATCGAGCGCGCCGAAGGGCTCGTCGAGCAGCAGCACCTTGGGCTCGACGGCCAGCGCCCGCGCCAGGGCAATGCGCTGGCGCTGCCCGCCCGAGAGTTGCCCCGGGTAGCGGTCGGCGATCCAGTCGAGCTGCACCAGCGACAGCAGCTCCATGACCTTGGCGCGGATCGCGGCCTCGCTCGGGCGCTCGCGCCGCGGCTTCATGCGCAGCCCGAAAGCGACGTTGTCGAACACCGTCATGTGGCGAAACAGCGCGTAGTGCTGGAACACGAAGCCCACGCCGCGCTCGCGCACGTGCACCCCGGTGGTGTCGGCGCCGCTGAAGTGGATGCTGCCCGCGTCCGGCGTCTCCAAGCCGGCGATGATCCGCAGCAGCGTGGTCTTGCCGCAGCCCGAGGGCCCGAGCAGGGCGATGAGTTCGCCCGAGGCGATGTCCAGGCTGACGTCGTCCAGCGCCCGGAAGCTGCCGAACTGCTTGCTGATGTGGCGGATTTCGATGCTCATGCTGCGTCTCTCATGTGTGGGCCGCGGCCACGGGAACAGACCCGCCTGCGGCCGTGGGGCGCTCGGGCGGCAGGGCTGCGGCGGCGCGCGCCTCCTGCTCGCTCTTCCATTCGGCCAGCGTCTTGATGACCAGCGTCACCAGCGCCAGCAGCGCCAGCAGCGAGGCCGCGGCGAAGGCCGCCACCGACTGGTACTCGTTGTAGAGGATCTCCACGTGCAGTGGGATGGTGTTGGTCTGGCCGCGGATGTGGCCCGAGACCACCGAGACCGCCCCGAACTCGCCCATGGCGCGCGCGTTGCACAGGATCACCCCGTACAGCAGCCCCCACTTGATGTTCGGCAGCGTCACGTGGCGGAAGGTCTGCCAGCCGCTCGCGCCCAGCACCACCGCCGCCTGCTCCTCGTCGCTGCCCTGCGCCTGCATCAGCGGGATCAGTTCGCGCGCAATGAACGGGAAGGTGACGAACACGGTCGCCAGCACGATGCCCGGCACGGCGAAGATGATCTTGATGTCGTGGGCCGCAAGCCAGGGCCCCAGCCAGCCGTTGGCGCCGAAGACCAGCACGTACATCAGGCCCGCGACCACCGGCGAGATGGAGAACGGCAGGTCGATCAGTGTGGTCAGGAAAGCCTTGCCACGGAACTCGAACTTGGCGATGCACCACGCGGCCGCCACGCCGAACACCAGGTTCAGCGGCACCGCGATGAGCGCCGTGAGCAGCGTCAGGCGGATCGCCGACCAGGCCTCCGGCTCGGCCAGCCCTGCCAGGTAGGCCTGCAGGCCCTGGCGCAGCGCCTCGGCGAACACCGCCGCCAGCGGCAGCACCAGGAACAGCAGCATGAACAGCAGCGCCACGCCGATCAGCGTGCGGCGCACCCAGGGCGCTTCGGTGGTCCCAGGGCGCGCGCTCATGCCGGCATCCCCGCGCGCCGGCGCTGCCAGGCCTGCAGCGCATTGATCAGCAGCAGCATCACGAAGGACATGGCGAGCATCACCACCGCCACCGCCGTGGCACCCGCCACGTCGTACTGCTCCAGCTTGCCGATGATGATGAGAGGCGTGATCTCGGAGACCATGGGCATGTTGCCGGCGATGAAGATGACCGATCCGTATTCGCCGATGGCGCGTGCGAAGGCCATGGCAAAGCCGGTGAGCAGCGCCGGCAGAATGGCCGGGAAGATGACGTGGCGAAAGATCTGCCAGCGCGTCGCGCCCAGGCTGGTCGCCGCCTCCTCCAGCTCCTTTTCCGTGTCCTCGAGCACCGGTTGCACGGTGCGCACGATGAACGGCAGGCCGATGAAGATCAGCGCGATCACCACGCCGTTCGGGTTGAAGGCCAGCTGGATGCCCAGCGGCTCCAGGTATTGCCCGACCCAGCCGTTGCCGGCCAGCAGCGCCGTGAGCGAGATGCCCGCCACCGCCGTGGGCAGCGCGAAGGGCAGGTCCACCAGCGCGTCGAAGATCCGCTTGCCGGGAAACTGGTAGCGCACCAGCACCCAGGCGATCAGCAGCCCGAACACCAGGTTCACGCAGGCGGCGAGGAAGGACGCGCCGAAGGTCAGGCGGTAGGAGGCCAGCACGCGCGGCGCGCTCACGGCCTCCCAGAACTGCGGCCAGGACAGCGTGAAGCTCTTGCCCAGCAGCGCCAGCAGCGGGATCAGCACGATGATGCTCAGGTAGAACAGCGTGTAGCCCAGCGTCAGGCCGAAGCCGGGCAGCACGCGCCGGCGGCGGGCCCGGTCCGGGCCCGGTGTCGATGGAGCCATGGCAGCCTGGCGGATCGCGGGAGTCACTTGCCGGGCTGGTACAGCTTGTCGAACTGGCCGCCGTCGTTGAAATGCACCTTCTGCGCCTCGCTGAGCGAGCCGAAGTACTTGGAGACGGCGAACTGCTGGATGGGCTTGAACTGCTCGGCGTACTTCTTCAGCACGCCCTCGGAGCGCGGGCGGATGGCGTGCCGGGCGGCGATTTCCTGCGCCTCGTCCGAGTACAGGTAGTCCAGGTAGGCCTTGGCCAGCTCGGCCGTGCCCTTCTTCGCCACCGTGCGCTCGACCACGGCGACCGGGTTTTTGGCCGTGATGCTGACCGAGGGATAGACCGCATCCACCTTGCCCTTGCCGAACTCGCGCTCGACCGAGACGACCTCGGACTCGAAGGTGATCAGCACATCGCCGATGCCGCGCTGCAGGAAGGTGGCGGTGGCGTCGCGCCCACCCTTGGCGAGCACCGGCACGTTCTTGTACATCTTGGCGACGAACTCCGCCGCCTGCGCGTCGCTGCCGCCCTTCTCGCGCACGCTGCCCCAGGCCGCGAGGTAGGCATAGCGGCCGTTGCCGCCGGGCTTGGGGTTGACCACGATGACCTTCACGTCCGGGCGGATCAGGTCGTCCCAGTCCTTGATGTTCTTCGGGTTGCCGTGGCGCACCAGGAACAGCATGGTGGAGGTGGTGGGCGAAGCCTCGTGCGGGAACTTCGTTGCCCAGTCCTTGGCGACCACGCCGTTGTCGGCCAGGAACTGCACGTCGGTGGTGGTGTTGAAGGTGACGACGTCGGCGGCCAGCCCGTCGTTGACGGCACGCGCCTGCGCGCTGGAGCCGGCGTGCGACTGGTCCACCTTGATGTCCACGCCTTGGGTCTTCTTGTAGTGGGCGATGAAGGCCGCGTTGTAGTCCTTGTAGAACTCGCGCGCCACGTCGTAGCTGACGTTCAGCAGCGCGTTGGCTTGGGCGGCCGCCAGGCCGCTCGCGGCCAGGGCAACAGCGGCCACCAGGGCCTTGAGGGAATGCGTCTTGGAGATCATCGGTAACACCTGCATGGGGAAAACGGGACTGCAGGCATTGTCCGAAGGGACGCTTAGATCACAAAACAATAATTTCTTTTTTGTTTATATAAAAATAGAATAAGCCATCAAGGCGCCTGGGGGCCCAGACGCACCCGCGCCGGCAGGCTTTCTCCCAGGAAATCCAGGAAGCTGCGCACCGCCGGCGCCAGGCCGCGGCGCGAGGCGAAGACCGCATGCACGATCCCGCGCGGCGGCTCCCAGTCGGGCAGCACCCGGGCGAGGCGCCCGGCCTCGATGTCGGAGGCGCACAGGTAGTCCGGCAACCAGCACAATCCGATGCCGGCGCGTGCCGCCTGCTGCAGCACCAGCAGATCGTCCGCCACCAGGCGCGGACTGAACTGCAGTGTCTCCTGCCGCCCGCCAGGGCCGACGAGCAACAGGCTCGAGCGTCCGTGCACTGCCGACATGGCGAGCATGTCCATGCGCTGCAGATCCTGCAGCGTCGCGGGGCTTCCCTGGCGCTCCAGCTGGGCGGGGCTGGCGACCAGAAGCTGGCGCCCTTCTCCCAGCCGCTTGACCACCATGCTGCCGCTGTCGTCCAGCTGGCTGCGCACCCGCAGGGCCACGTCGATGCCCTCCTCCACCACGTTCACCACGCGGTTGCTGACCTGCATCTCCACGCGCACCGCCGGACAGCGCGCCAGAAAACCCGGCAGCAGCTCGCCCAGCACCGACTGCGCCAGCGTCACCGGACAGCTGACGCGCACCGTGCCGCGGGGCTCGCTGTGTACCTGCTCGACCGCCTCCTGGGCCGCCTCGGCGGCATCGCGCATCGCCTGGCAGTGGCGCAGGTAGGCCTGGCCGACCTCGGTCAGCGACAGGCTGCGCGTGGTGCGCTGCAGGAGGCGCACCCCCAGGCGCGCCTCCAGCTCCGCCACGCGGCGCGACAGGCGGGATTTGGGGATGCCCAGCGCCCGACCGGCCGCCGCGAAGCCTCCACGCTCGGCCACCTCGGCGAAATACAGCATGTCGTTCAGATCCTGCATGGAAGCCCATTGTCCTGTTGACGGAACAATCTATCGCATCGGCGCCCGGTTATCAAACATTGTGGACAAATACATAATCGAACCCAGTCCCAAACTTGGGGTTTACCCGCATTCCATCCCTGAACGATAAGGAATTTCCATGCGTCTGCTGCACGTCGATTCCGCCATCACCGGCGAACATTCCATCTCGCGCCAACTGAGCGCCCGGATCGTCGAGGCCTGGGTGCAGGCCCACGCCGGCACCCAGGTCGAGTACCTGGACCTGGTGCGCGAGGCGCCCGCCCATTTCACCATGGACGCCATGGCGCCGCGCACCGGCCAGACCGAGGGCCTGAGCGAGGCGCAGCTGCGCGAGAACGCCGTCTCCGAGCGGCTGGTGCGCCAATTCCTCGCCGCGGACGTGGTGGTGGTTGGCGCGCCGCTCTACAACTTCACCATCCCGACCCAGCTCAAGGCCTGGCTGGACCGCCTCGCCCAGCCGGGGCGCACCTTCCGCTACACGCCCCAGGGCGCCGAGGGGCTGGCGGGCGGCAAGACCGTGCTCATCGCCTCCAGCCGCGGCGGGGTGTATTCCACCAGCGAGGCCGGGCGTGCGCTGGAGCACCAGGAAAGCTACCTCCAGACCCTTTTCGGCTTCTTTGGCGTGACGGACGTGCGCATCGTGCGCGCCGAAGGCACGGCCCTGGGCGACGAGGCGCGCGCGCAGGCCCTCGCGGCCGCGCTGGAGGCGATCCACGAGCAGGTGCGGCCGCAGGCAGCCAACCAGGAGCGGATGGCCGAGGTCGCCTGAGGACAGCCGCGCCCCGGCTGCGGGTTTCAGCGCAAGGCCAGGTTGTTCAGCTTGTCCAGCCGCTCGGGCCAAGTGCCTTCGCTCGCCGACTGCAGCAGGATGCGCGTCCAGGCAACCCAGGCATCCCACTGCACGCGCTTGTCCCAGGAGTTGCCCCAGGCACAGAACTGCTGCAATGCACCGGCCGCTGCACGAGCAGCATCCGCGTTGCGGCCGGCCGAGAGGTACAGCTGCGCCAGCACCATCTGCGGCTCGCCCACCCATGGGTTCAGCCGCACGGCCTGCTCCAGCGTCGCCGTGGCACCGTCCAGATCCACCAGCGGCTGGTCCAGCTGCACCACCGACCAGTACAGCGCCGTGGCGGCCGCCTCGTCCCGGGGCGAGAGTTCCAGCGAACAGCCACCGAACACCGGCGGCATAGGAAGTTGCCCTGCCAGGGCGGGATGTCGAAGCGCCCGGCCCAGCGCCGCGACCTGGCTGACCATGCGCGCCGTGGGGCGCATCGGCCCCGGCCACAGCGAGGCCGCCCAGTGCACCGCCTGGCGGCGCGCGAGGTCGGTCGCCGGAAAACGCGAATAGACCTCGTCCTGCCAGCTGAACCACTGCTCGATGGTGTCGGCCATGCTGACGACGGCGAAGGCCGCGACCTCGTGGGCGCTCAGGCGCACACTCGTGCGCGGCGCCGGGCCGTTGAGCTCGACTTGCAGCGTGCCGTCGTCCGCCGCTTCGCCAGCCAACAGCCGCTGCACGAACTGCGCGCGGTTCACGGTGCAGAAACGGTGCACCAGATGCTCGGCCGGCTCGCCCACGAGTTGCTGCAGGCGCTGGCGCTCGCTGGCGGCATCGAACTTCACCAGGTCCACGAAGGCATTGCCATAGACGCTGTGCAGCAGCCCCAGCAGGCGCACCTCGCGCGGCTGCTGCCACAGGCTGAGCGAGCGCGCCACGCCCACCAGGTGGTGGCGGAAGGTGCCGGCCTTGTGCCAGTCCTGGCCGACGCCGCGGGCCAGCACCACGGGCAGCACCGGCGCCAGATCGGCGTCGCGCTGCAGCCATTCCTCATCGAGCAGCGGCAGGGCGCGCTGCAGCAGGGCCTCGTCCAGCGGGGCGAACAGGGGGGGTGCGTGGCTCATCTCGGGGTCTCCAGTCTTTTCCTGGCCCCGAGTATGTGGCACGCCGCCTCAGCGGTGCGACAGGCGCCGCACGGCCCAGTCGCCCAGGCTCTGGATGGCCTGCACGAAGACGATCAGGATGACCACCACGGCGAGCATCACGTCCGGCAGGAAACGCTGGTAGCCGTAGCGGATGCCCAGGTCCCCCAGGCCACCGCCACCCACGGCGCCGGCCATGGCCGAGTAGCCCGTAAGGCTCACGAAGCTGATGGTCAGGCCCGCCACGATCCCCGGCAGCGCCTCGGGCAGCAGCACCTTCCAGACGATCTGCCAGGTGCTGGCGCCCATGGATTGCGCCGCCTCCACCAGGCCGTTGTCCACCTCGCGCAGCGCCGTCTCCACCAGCCGCGCGACGAAGGGCGCGGCCGCCAGGGTCAGCGGCACCACCGCCGCCCAGGTGCCGATGGACGAGCCCGTCACCAGGCGCGTGAACGGGATGATGGCCACCAGCAGGATGATGAAGGGCGTGGAGCGCACGGCGTTCACGATGCCGCCCACCAGCCGGTTGGCCCAGCCGTTTTGCAGGATGCCGCCCTCGTCCGTCAGCCGCAGGAACACCCCCAGCGGGATGCCGAGCAGCCCGCCGAGCACGCCGGACACGCCGACCATGACCACCGTCTCCCACAGCGAGACGGCGAACAGCTCCAGCATCATTTCCGAAAAATTCTCGAACATCTCCACCAGGCCCTCAGTCATCCACATCCACGGTGCGCACCGCCACACCCTGCCCGCGCAGGTAGTCGACCGCCGCACCGATGCGCACCATGGGCCCGCTGGCGTACACCGCCAGCGAGCCGAAGGTCTGTTGCTGGATCTCGTCGATCTGCCCGTGCAGGATCGACAGGTCCAGCCCCAGTTCGCGGATCAGGTGCGACAGGATCGGCTCGTAGGCCTGCTCGCCCGCATACGACAGGCGCAGCAGCTGGCCGCCCTGCCCCGGCGCCAGGCGCGCGGCCAGCTGGCGCACGCGCGAGAGCACGCTGGCGGGCAGCTCCTGCGGCACGATCTCGTCGATCAGGCTCTTGGTGATCGCCTCGCGCGGCCGAGTGAACAGCTCGACCACGCCGCCCATCTCGGCGATGCGCCCGGCGTCGATCACCGCCACGCGGTCGGCGATCTGCTTGATGACCTGCATCTGGTGCGTGATGAGGACCACCGTCACGCCCAGGTCGCGGTTGACCTGGCGCAGCAGCTCCAGGATGGAGCGCGTGGTCTCCGGGTCCAGCGCGCTGGTGGCCTCGTCGGACAGCAGCACCTTCGGGCGACTGGCCAGCGCCCGGGCAATGCCCACGCGCTGCTTCTGCCCGCCCGAGATCTGCGCCGGATAGCGATCGGCCAGGTGCGACAGGCCCACCAGCTCCAGCAGTGGCCCCACGCGCTCGCGGATCTGCGCGCCGTCCATGCCGGCCAGCTCCAGCGGCAGCGCGGCGTTGCCCCAGACGGTGCGCGATGACAGCAGGTTGAAGTGCTGGAACACCATGCCTATCTCGCGGCGCGCGGCGCGCAGCTCGGCCTCGGGCAGCCGCGTCATGTCGCGCCCGGCGACCCACACCTGCCCGCTGGAGGGCCGGTTCAGCAGGTTGATGACACGCACCAGCGAACTCTTGCCGGCGCCGCTGCGGCCGATGATGCCGAAGACTTCGCCTGGCGTGACGTGCAGGTCGATGCCGCGCAGGGCCTCGACGGGGCCGCTGGGGCCCTGGTAGATCTGGGAGATACCCCGGAGGTCGATCATGGGAAATGCAGGAAGCAGGACGGCGCCGCGCCGCTCCACGGGCGAGGCGGCAGGCCCCGGCGCCGCCCGGCCGGCGCCAAGGGGGCGCATTCTACCCACTGGCCCTGCGGTGCCGTCTCCCGTCCCGCCCTTGCCCCCGACCAGGCTCAGTCCGCCCGGGAAGGATCGTGCAGCGCCATCTCCTCGCAGCGCATCATCTGCTGCACCTTCTGCACGAAGGCCGGGGCATCGAAGGGCTTGACGATCAGCTCCATGGCCGCGCCCATGAGGTCATCGCTCATGGCCGCGCGCTCGGCATAGCCGGTCATCAGGAGCACGCGGATCGCCGGCAGGCGCTCGCGCGCAAAATCCGCCACTTGGCGGCCGTTCGGGCCGGGCAGGCCCACGTCGGTGACGAGCAGGTCGTACTGCAGCGCCCCCGACAGCAGCGCCATCGCGTCGCTGCCGTTGGAGGCGTGCATGACCTGAAAGCCCAGGTCGCGCAGCAGCTCGACCACCAGGGTGCGCACGGTGGCATCGTCCTCGACCACCAACACCGAATCGCGCCGCCGCACCAGCGGCTCGGGGCTCAGGGTGCCCGGTGCTTCCTCGCCTGCGGATTGCTCGCTGCGCGGCAGGTACAGGTGCACGGTGGAGCCTCCCGGCCCGCTCTCGATCTCCACCGCACCGCCCGTCTGGCGCATGTAGCCGTAGACCATCGACAGGCCCAGGCCGGTTCCCTGGCCGATCGGCTTGGTCGTGAAAAAGGGATCGAAGGCGCGCTCGATCACGTCCTCCGTCATGCCCGTGCCCGTGTCCGACACGCTCACGCGCACGTAGCTGCCCGGCTGCAGGCCGCTGCGCCCGCGCCCGCTGCCGTGCTCGCTGGTCACTTCCTCGTTGGCCGCCTGCAGGCGCAGCGTGCCGCCGCCAGGCATGGCGTCGCGCGCATTGATGGCGAGGTTGAGCACGGCGTTCTCCAACTGGTGCCGGTCGGTCTGCACGCTCCACAACCCCTCCGGAATCTCCAGCGCCAGCGCGATGTTCTCGCCGCAGCTGCTGCGCAGCATGCTCTCCAGCCCCTGCAGCGCGGCGGCCATGTCGGTCGGTCGCACATCCAGTGGCTGGCGCCGCGAGAAGGCCAGCAGCCGCTGCGTGAGCGAGGCCGCGCGCCGGGCCGATGCCAGCGCCGCGTCGATGTAGCCCCCCACCTCCTGTGTCCGCCCCTGGGCGAGGCGACGCTGCATCAGCTGCAGCGGCAGCACGATCCCCTGCAGCATGTTGTTGAAATCGTGCGCGATGCCGCCCGTGAGCTGGCCGATGGCCTCCATCTTCTGGCCCTGGCGCAAGCGTTCCTGGGTGTCGTTGAGCTGGCGCGTGCGCTCGAT
This sequence comes from Melaminivora alkalimesophila, assembly GCF_000282995.1. Lineage (GTDB taxonomy): Bacteria > Pseudomonadota > Gammaproteobacteria > Burkholderiales > Burkholderiaceae_C > Melaminivora > Melaminivora alkalimesophila. The sequence goes on along the minus strand of NZ_ALEE01000509.1, from coordinate 2,921 downwards.
CTCCTCGGTCTCGTCGCGCCCCACGGCGTGCAGGAAGCCGTCGGCCGCCACCACCGACCAGCGGATCGTGCGCACCTGGCCGTCGCTGCGCAGGAAACGCATCTGTACGTGCCGCTGGTCCACGTTGCGCAGCAGCGCGCCCTCCATGTCCAGGGCCGACGCATCCTCCCGATGGACGAAGGCGCGGATATGGCGCCCCACGGTCTCGACCTCGGTCCAGCCCAGGGCAGCCGTCCATCCCGGGTTGGCAGCGACGATGGTGCCGTCGAAACGCGCCACGATCATCAGGGCGTCCGACAGGTTCCACAGGCGGTCCCGGTCGGCCGTGCGCAGCGCGACCTGCTGCTCCAGCGCCGCCGCCATGTCGCGCAACTGCTGCTGGGCGTGCTGCACCTGGGTGGTCTCCATCATGGTGGCGAGCCAGCCCCTGACCACCCCCCGCTCGTCGCGCACGGGGCTGTAGGAGAAGGAGAACACCATCGGCTCCGGATAGCCGTAGCGCTTCAGCAGCAGCAACTTGTCGCGGTGGTAGGTCGATTCCCCCGCCAGTGCGCGTTCGGCGATGGGACGCAACTCGTCCCGCACCTCCGGCCAGACCTCGAACAGCGGGCGCCCGAGCGCCTCCGGCTTGTCCCCGAGGAAGGGCCGGTAGGCATCGTTGTAGAACATGAACTCCTGCTCGCCCCAGGCCAAGGATTTGGGGAAATGCGAGGAGAGGATCAGGTCGAGCACCATGCGCAGCGCATCCGGCCACTGCGCGATCGGCCCGAGCGGGTGCGAGGCCCAGTCGAAGTCGCGCACCCTGGCGCTCATCAGGCCGGGCGCGTGGGGAAACCCCTGCGATGGATGCGGATCTTCAGCCATGGTCGTTCATGCATCGTGGCGTGCCGCGGCGCCCACCTGCGGCGCCGCTGCGCGGGCCCGCGCGCGCCACGCCAACACGCAGTGTAGCGACGGACACCATGCCGGCAAAGGCCACAGCGCCCCGGGTTCAGCGCCGGTCCGCGAGGGCGTGGGCGATGGTGCCCAGGTCCACATATTCCAGCTCGCTGCCGATCGGCACCCCGCGCGCCAGCCGCGTGACCTGCACGCCTCGGCGGCGCAGCGCCTCGGCCAGCGCATGGGCCGTGGCCTCGCCCTCGGCCGTGAAGCTGGTGGCCAGGATGACCTCGCGCACCATGCCGTCGCCCGCGCGCTCCAGCAGCTCGCGCACGCCGATGTCGCGCGGGCCGACCCCGTTCAGCGGCGACAGGCGCCCCATGAGCACGAAGTACAGCCCCTTGAACGCGCCGGTGCGCTCCATGGCCGCCTGGTCGGCCGGGGTCTCGACCACGCACAGGCGCGAGGCATCGCGCGTGGCGTCCTGGCAGACGGCGCACAGCGCGCCTTCGGTGAAGGTGTGGCAGCGCTCGCAATGGCGCACCTGCGCGCTGGCCTGCGACAGCGCCTGCGACAGCAGCTGGGCCCCCGCCCGGTCGTGCTGCAACAGGTGGAAGGCCATGCGCTGGGCCGACTTCTGGCCGATGCCCGGCAGCCGGCGCAGCGCCTGGATCAGCGCGTCGAGGGAACCCGTATCGGATGCCATGGCCTCGGAGCCTTCGCGGTGGCCGGGGCGGCGCTCAGAACGGGAACTTCATGCCGGGCGGCAGGCCCGGCATGCCGGCCGTGATCTTCGCCATCTTCTCCTGGGAAGTCTCCTCGGCGCGGCGCACGGCCGCGTTGAAGGCGGCCGCCACCAGATCCTCGAGCATGTCCTTGTCGTCCTCCAGCAGGCTGGGGTCGATGGTCACGCGCCTGACGTCGTGCTTGCAGGTCATGAGGACCTTGACCAGGCCGGCGCCCGACTCGCCCTCGACCTCGACGTTCGCCAGCTCGTCCTGCGCCTTCTTCAGGTTGTCCTGCATGGCCTGAGCCTGCTTCATCAGGCCCGCGAGCTGTCCCTTGTTGAACATGGTGTGTTTCCTTCCGGTGGTTGGGTTGGGTTGATTCGATGGATGGATGGATGACGGGAGAGCGGGGCGGCACTTTTGGGCGCGCGGCGGCTTCCTGCCCGTCAGGCCGGGCGGATGCTCCCCGGCACGATCCGCGCGCCGAACTCGCGCACCAGCTGCTGCACGTACGGGTCTTCCTGCACGATCTCCTCGGCCCGGCGCTGGCGCTGCTCGGCGGCGTGCGCATTGCGCCGTGCCGGACTGTCCGTCACGTTGCCGACTTCGACGGTCAGTTGCCGCGCGTGACCCGCCGCCTCCAGCGCGGCGCGCAGCCGTTCGCGCGCCACCGGCTGGTTGAGCGACTCGCGCTCGACCCGGATCTGCCAGTGCCCGCCATCGCGCCCGATGAGCTGCGACTGCAGCGCCAGCTCGCGCGTGAGTGCGGACACCGCCCCGGCGGCGACGAGCTGCTGCACGGTATCGTGCCAGAGATCGCCCTCCGGCGTCGGGACCAGGGTGCCGCCCTCGTGTGTGGCGCGGGGCTGCGTGCGCGCGCCAGGCTCGGGGGCCGCGCGCACCGGCACTGCGATGGTCGGAGCCGGTGCGACATCCACGGGCACCTCCGGCTCCTGGGCCGCGCTGCGGGTGCGCGCCGCCGCCAAGTCCTCCGGGGTGCGCACCGGCAGCCGCAGGGCCGGGCTGGGCGGGGGCGGCAGCGGTGATGGCGATGGGACCGATGGTGGTTGCGGCCCCGACGCCGCCGGGATAGGGGCAGCGGCCGTCAGGGCCTCGGGGGCCGGCGGTTCAGGGCTTTTTTTTTCAGCCTCTGCCGCGGGAGGCGGCGCAGCCGGCGGAGCACTGCCCGTAGGCTTGAAGGCCAGCAGCCGCAGCAGCACCATGACCAGCCCGGCGTATTCGTCCGGCGCCAGGCCCAGTTCGGCGCGGCCATGCAGGCAGATGCTGTAGAGCAGCTGCGTCTCGTCCGCCGGC
>NZ_ALEE01000508.1 GCF_000282995.1 Melaminivora alkalimesophila | reverse complement strand
CGTCCGCCGGCATGGCGGCCGCCAGGCGCGCCAGCTCGGCCGCGTCCGGATCGGCCGGATCGGCCTGGGCGGCCTCCTGGGGCACGGCCTGCAGCACGGCCATGCGCTGCAGCACCGCGCTCATCTCCTCCAGCGTGGAGGCGGCCGAGAGTCCATGCACCCGCAGGGCCTCGCAGGTCTGCACCACCGCCTGGCCGTCGCCACGCGCCAGCGCATCGACCAGCGCCAGCGCCTGGCTGCGGTCGGCGCTGCCGAGCATCTGGCGCACCGCGCTTTCCTCGAGCCGCCCGCCCCCGAAGGCGATCGCCTGGTCGGCGAGCGACAGCGCATCGCGCATCGAGCCACGCGCCGCGCGCGCCAGCAGGCGCAGCGCCTGCGGCTCC
>NZ_ALEE01000507.1 GCF_000282995.1 Melaminivora alkalimesophila | reverse complement strand
GGCTCGGCCGCCAGTCCTTCGAGCGATAGCACCTGCTGCAGGTGGGCCAGCACCGTCTCGGGCGCCATCGGCCGCAGGTTGAACTGCAAGCAGCGCGAGAGCACCGTGACCGGCACCTTCTGCGGGTCGGTCGTGGCCAGCACGAACTTCAGGTATTCCGGCGGCTCCTCCAGCGTCTTGAGCATGGCGTTGAAAGCCGTGTTCGTGAGCATGTGCACTTCGTCGATCATGAAGACCTTGAAGCGCCCCTGCACCGGCTTGTAGACCGCCTGCTCCAGCAATCCCTGCACTTCGTCCACGCCGCGGTTGGAGGCGGCGTCGAGTTCGGTGTAGTCGGGAAAGCGCCCGGCGTCGATGGCCGTGCAGGCCGGGCACACGCCGCAGGGCGTGGCGGTGATGCCGCCCTGACCGTCGGGCCCCTGGCAGTTGAGCGATTTGGCGAGGATGCGCGAGACCGTGGTCTTGCCCACGCCGCGTGTGCCGGTGAACAGGTAGGCGTGGTGCAGGCGCTGCTGCGTGAGCGCATTGACCAGCGCCTGCACGACGTGCTCCTGCCCCACCATTTCCGCGAAGGTCTTGGGGCGGTACTTGCGGGCGAGCACGAGGTAGGACATGGAGGGCGATTCTATGTGCCGGCCGGCGCGGCTGGCCGGTGCGCGGCTACAATCGGCAGTGACGGGCCTCCCCGCATGGGGAAGCGGCCAACCGGGTCAGGTGGGGAACCAAGCAGCCCTAACCGTGGAGCCAGTGCCGGGGGTAAGGCTCGTCACCTTTTTTCTTCCCCTCTCCCGCCCTTGCCAGCGCCTGCGCCCCGCCGCTGACTGGCTCGTCCGACAAGCACCCGCGGAATTTTCCCGGTGCACAAGGCAGCTCCTCCGTCCACACTCGAGCACAGCAATGTCGCTGTTCTCTTTCTTCGAGTGTGTGACGCCATGACCTCGCAAACCCGCACCCGAGCATTTCATTGGACGGCGGTCGGCTCCTGGTCGCCATCGCTGCTGGCGCTGCTGGTCCTGTGCGGCGCGCCCCTCGCCCAGGCGAGCGATTCCAGCCTTGCTGGCCACGCCCTTGCGGAGCTTGCCGCCACCACCCAGCCGGCGGGGGCCGGCGGCAGCGCCGACGCTCCACACTTCACGCTGCGCAGCGAGGAGCTGCCCGCCTTCACCGACTGGGAGGCCGCCGCGGGCCGGGGCGCCGGGCAGGTGCGGTACTCCGAAGTGACCGGCTGGCTCACCCCGCAGCGGCGCTCCAGCCTGGGCCTGTCGCTGGGGCTGGTGTCGGATCAGGCAGGCGTGCGGGGCGGCAACGCGCCCCTGGCCTATGACCTGGGGGTGCGTTGGCGCTCGCGCCTGCAGGAGCGCGTGCACCTGGACCTGCACGCCTGGAGCCGGACACCGCAGTCCCTGGCCGCGCACGACGCCATGGGCATGATCTGGATGCGCGAGCCGGGCCAGATCGGCACGCGGCTGGAAGTGCAGTGGAAGGCCTCGCGCACCGGCGGCCTGATCCCCGAGTTCGGCGCCATCGGGGTGCAGCTCCAGGGCGACGCCAAGTTGCTGCTGCGCGCCCGCCACGGCGGGCCGATGGTGTATTACCGCGCCAAGTTCTGACACCAGCGCGCCGCATCCGTGCCCGCCGCGCGCCCGGTGGCAAGGCAGGCGGTGAGCAGGTAGCCGCCCGTGGGGGCTTCCCAATCGAGCATCTCGCCAGAGCAGAACACGCCGGGCAGCGCCTGCAGCATGAGCGAGCCCTCCTGCAGCGCCTCGAACGCCACACCGCCGGCGGTGCTGATGCTCTCGTCGATGGGGCGGGGCGCCACCAGGGTGATGGGCAGCGCCTTGATCGCCTCGGCCAGGCGCTGCGTGTCCTGCATCCCTTCCTTGCCCAAGAGCTCGTGCAGCACCGCCGTCTTGATGCCCGACAGGCCGAGGCGCGACTTCAGGTGGCTGGCCAGGCTGCGCGCACCACGCGGGTGCCGCACCTGCGCCAGCACGCGTTCCGCGCTGTGCTCGGGCAGCAGGTCCAGGTGAAAGGTGGCGTGTCCGTAGGCGGCGATCTCGTCGCGCAGCAGGTGGGCAAAGGCATACATCAGGCTGCCCTCCACCCCGGTGGCGGTCGCGACGAACTCTCCGCGCCGGCTGAAAATCCGTCCCTGGCTGTCGGCAAAGCGGACTGCCACCGACTTGAAGGGCTGGCCGGCATGGCGTTCGACGAAATAAGGCGACCAGCCGGGCGCCACTTCCTGCGCGCCCAGCAGTTCACGCAGAAAATCGCGCCGTGTCGGTGGCTCGTGGCCCTCGTCCGGCGCCACGCGCAGCACTTCGAAGCCGCAGTTGGCGGGCGCCAGCGGCGCCGTGGCAACGCCGTGCGCCTGCAGCAGGTCCATCCAGGCGCCGTCCGAGCCCAGGCGCGCCCAGCTGCCGCCGCCGAGCGCCAGCACCACGGCGTGGGCTTGCACCACCCGCTCGCCTGCGGGGCAGCTGAAACGCAGCCGCTGCAGGGCCGGCCCGCTGGCCTGCGGGGCCGGGGGCGCCTCCTGCCAGCCCAGCCAGCGATGGCGCATGTGCAGCTGCACACCCTGGGCGCGCAGGCGTTGCAACCATGCCCGCAGCAGCGGCGCGGCCTTCATGTCGGTGGGGAACACCCGCCCGGAACTGCCCACGAAGGTGTCGATGCCCAGCCCGCGCGCCCAGTCGCGCAGGTGCTCCGGCCCGAAGGCGTGCAACCAGGGCGCCATCGCCTCCTCGCGCGCACCGTAGCGCTGCAGGAAGGCCGGCAAGGGTTCGGAGTGCGTGAGGTTCAGGCCGCCCTTGCCGGCCAGCAGGAACTTGCGCCCGGCCGAAGGCATGGCGTCGAACACCTGCACATCGGCCGCGCCCGCGGCCACGGCAG
>NZ_ALEE01000506.1 GCF_000282995.1 Melaminivora alkalimesophila | reverse complement strand
ACGGCAGCTTCCGCGGCCATCAGCCCGGCCGGTCCGGCGCCGATCACCACCACGTCGCAAGCCCGTCCCTCGCGGGCGCTCATGTCGCTATCGTTCATCAAAACAGCGAGCCCTGTGGCTCCTCCAGGCGGGTTGCGGGCGGGGCGCCGGCCGGAGGCGCGCTCGCCGGGCGCCCGCCGTCTGCCGCGTCCACGCAGACCATGCGGCCGTCGCCCGTGAGAAAGGCCGCCCGCACGGCCTCGCCCGGCAGCAGCGCGGCCAGCGCCTCGCGGTAGCGGCGCAGCTGCGCCAGCAGTTGCGGCTGC
>NZ_ALEE01000505.1 GCF_000282995.1 Melaminivora alkalimesophila | reverse complement strand
GCGGCTGCCGCTCGGGCGCCAGCGCGCTCTTGTAGTCCAGTACCCACCAGCCAGCCGGCATTCCAGCGCCCGGCCGGCGCCGCACCACGCGGTCGATGCGCAGCCCCTGCCCTTGCCACACCAGCGGCACCTCGTTCATGGCCAGCTCCACCTGCCGCGCGTCCCAGGCCCAGGCGCCCTCGCCGCGCAGGATGCGCTGCGCCGCCTCGGCGGCCTGCGCCGCGGCCTGCACCGGCAGGTCGAAATCGTGCGCCAGGCGTGCCAGCCGCGCGGCGCTCCAGCCCTGCGGCGCGCCAGCGCCCGCCTGCTCGAGCAGCTGGTGCATGGCCTCGCCCTGGCGGGATGCCAGGCTGTCCTCGCAGGCGGCATCGGCCTGCACAGCCGGTT
>NZ_ALEE01000504.1 GCF_000282995.1 Melaminivora alkalimesophila | reverse complement strand
CCCCCCAGCCGGTTCCGTGGCGGGCGGCTCATAGGGCGGGAGCTGGGCCAGGGTGATGGCCGCCGCTGCCGCTTCCGGCGCTGGCGCGCCCTCGGGCAGGATTTCCTGCAGGTGGGGCGAGACGCGGCCCCACCAGCTGCCGGGCTGCTCTGTGCGCGCCGGCACGCAGGACAGCGCCAGGCACTCCCGGGCGCGGGTCATCGCGACGTAGAGCAGATTGAATTCCTCGTGCTGGCGCGCCTGCCGCTCCCTGTCCAGGAGCCCGCGCACGCCCGGCGGCGGGCGGCTCTCGCTGGCGAGGAACACGAAATGCCGGGGCAGCGCGCTCTCGCCCGGCCAGTCCACCAAGATGCCCATGGTCTCGGCCCGCTTGGGCGGGGCGTCCGTGTCCAGCAGCAGCACGCAGTCCGCCTCCAGCCCCTTGGCGCCGTGGATGGTGAGCAGGCGCACCGCCCCGCCGTCCGCCTGTCCGGGGGTGCGCGGGCCACCGCGGCGCATGGCGCGCACGAAGGCATAGGGCGTGAGGAAGCGTCCGCCGCCCTCCTGCAGCGCCGCCGCCAGCAGGGCGCGCAGGTGGACCAGCACGCTGCGGCGCTGCGGCGCGGGCGCTGCCGCCGCGTAGCGGGCGAGCACGTCGGCGTGGGTGTAGATGGCCTGCAGTGCATCGTGGGGCGGCAGCGCAGCCACCCAATCCCGGTACCGCGCCAGATCGCGCCCGGCCTGCTGCAGCGGCGCAGGCAGCCCCTCGCCCTGGAGCAACAGCTCCAGCCAGCCGATCGTCGCCCCCTCGCCCTCCTGCGCCGCCTCCCACTCGCGCCGCCGCAAAGCGAGCTGCACCAGCGCCGCGTCGTCCAGCCCAAACAGCGGCGACTTGAGCGCGCGCGCCAGCGACAGGTCGTGTCCGGGCGAGACCAGCGCGTCCAGCAGCGCCAGCACGTCCTGCACCTCGGGCATGTCTGCCAGCTGCTGGCGTTCGGGGCGCACGCAGGGAACGTGCAGCGCACGCAATGCCTCCTGCATGGCGGCAAGCCGGTCGTGCGTGCGGGCCAGCACCAGGATCTCGTGCGCGCGCCTGCCGCCGGCCAGCTGTCGGGCAACCCATTGCGCGGCCTGGGCGCATTCGCGCATGCGCGGGGTTTCCTCGGCGTCGTGGCGCGCCTCGCTCAGGCTGTCGCGCCACCGGGGGGCCTCGTCTTCCGCCGCCGCGGCCGCGCCCCCGGCGTGATCGCCGGGCGCGCCTTCCCGCGCGACGGCGGGCAG
>NZ_ALEE01000503.1 GCF_000282995.1 Melaminivora alkalimesophila | reverse complement strand
CCCCCCAGCCGCTCCAGCCGCCCGGGGATCTTCGACTCGGTGGTATGGACCCGAAAGCCGCGGTAGCCGCCCTCCTCCTGCGCCGCCTGCATCACGGCGTTCACGCAGCCGATGACGGCGCCGGCATTGCGCCGCGTGTGGTCGCAGGCCAGGAGATCGCCCCCCAGCGCCTGGCGCACGAAGTCCTGGGCGGCACGGAACACCTGCGGCTCGGCCCGCCGGAAGCGGTAGATGCTTTGCTTGGGGTCGCCGACGATGAACACGCTGGGCGCGGCAACGCCTCCGCCGGCCCCGGCATAGCCCGACAGCCAGGCGTGCAGGGCCTGCCACTGCAGCGGGTTGGTGTCCTGGAACTCGTCGATCAGCAGGTGGCGCACGCGCGCATCCAGGCGCTCGTGCACCCAGCCGGAGAGCACCGGGTCGGCCAGCAGCACCAGCGCCGTGCGCTCCACGTCGTTCATGTCCACCCAGCCGCGCTCGCGCTTGAGCTGCGCGTAGCACTCGATCAGCCGGCGCGCGAGCCGCGCCATGCGCTGCTGGTGCAGCCAGGCGGCGTGCTGCTGCCGGGCCGCGCACAACTCCTGCAGCTCGGCTTCGGCCTCCTGGGCTGCGGCATAGGCCTGCAGATGGGCCGTGAGCCGGTCTTCGGTGGCGACGAAAAAAGTGTTGCGCAGGCTCGTCAGGCGCTGCTCCAGGTCCTCCATCAGGAAGGCGTCGACCACGCTCTGGGCGGCCTTCCTGGGTGTCTTGTTCTTCTCGGCGGCCAGCGCCCTGGCGCGGGCGTGCCAGCGGGCGCTGGCCGCCTCGCCGCGCAGCGCCTCGCACGGCGCGCCCAGACCAGCCAACGCCGCAAAGGCCTTGCCGAACGGCAGCACGGAGGCATCGACCACGCCGGCCTGGTCGGCCAGGGTGAATTCGATGCGCTTGTCCAATGCAGCCTCCAGCGCCTTGTGCGTCTGGTGCCGGCCATGGGCGGCGATGCAGGCCTGGTAGTCGGCGCGCAACGCCTCGTCCTGCGCCACCGCATGCTGAAAGGGCCGCCACACCTGGGCCACCGCCTGGTCATCTTCTTCCAGGAGCTGGTAGCGCGCCGGCAGGCCCAGCGCCTGCAGCACCGACAGCGGCGCCGTCGACAGCAGGGCGGCAAACCAGCTGTGGAAGGTGCGGATCTGTACCTGCCGCCCGGCGGCCAGCACCTGCAGGTAAAGCCCCTGCAGCCGCGCACTGCGCTCGCGCGCCTGCTGCGCGTCCATGCCACGCGCCACGAGCTCGGCCACGAGCGTCTGGGGCTCGCGCTGCGCGAATTCCTGCAGCAACTCCTGCAGCCGCTGGCGCATCTCGCCGGCGGCCTTCTTGGTGAAGGTGATCGCCAGGATCTCGTGCGGCGCACTGCCCTCCAGCAGCGCGCGCAGGATGCGCGACACCAGCATCCAGGTCTTGCCCGCACCGGCGCAGGCTTCCACCGCCACGCTGCGCGCCGGGTCGCAGGCGATGGCGTAGAACGCCTCGCGCGAGACGGGGCGGCCGTTGTGCTCGTAGGCGGCTTCGCTCATTGCCAGAAATCCTTGCGACACAGGCCGCGTGCGTCGCAGTGCGCGCAGCTTCGGCCCTCGCCCAGCGCCTGCAGCGCGACGCCCTGCGCGATGCGCTGCAGGTCGTGCGCAATGCCGCGCAGCAGCTGCTCGCGCAGCGCCAGCACGTCCGGCTGCGGCTGCAGCACCACCTCGCCGCGCTCGCTGACATTCAGGTAGGCCGCCTCCAGCGGGCCCTCGGCCTCGACCAGGGCGGCGTAGAAGGCCAGCTGCGTGTCCTCGCAGCCGGCGCCGATCCGCCGGCGCGTGACTTGGGCATCCTCGGTCTTGTAGTCGATGAGCAGCTGCGCGCGGCCGCCGGCGTCGCCGGTGGCGTCCACCCGGTCGATGGAGCCCACCAGCTCCACGCCCGCCAGTGGGCGGCGCAGGCGCAGCTCCGCCTGCCCGAAGGACCCGCCGCCGTCTTCGTGCTTGGCGAGCCACTGCAGGTACGCGTCCCGCACCGCGGGCCAGCCGCTGGCAAACGGCAGGAAGTCGCCCTCGCCCAAGCGCAGCTCGCGCATGGCCCGCTCGGCAGCGGCGTCCAGCAGGGCAGCGCGCGGCCCGTGCGGCTCCCGCTGCAGCGCCTCGTGGAAGTGCTGCAGCGCCCGGTGCAGCCAACTGCCGAAGCTGCGCTTGTCGGCCTCGGCATCGAGCTCGTCCTGCGCGCGCAGTCCCAGCTGGCGCAGCGCGAAGAAGCGGTACGGGCACTTGCGCAGGTCCTCGTAGGCCGAGGCGGACAGGCTCCGCACAGGCAAGGCACTCCCCACCACCTGCGGCCGCGCCACCGGGGCGGGCAGCACCTCGCGCTGCAGGCAGGCATCCTGCCCCGGCACGGCCAGACCGCGCAACGTGAGCTGCTGCAGCAGCGGGCTGGCCAGCAG
>NZ_ALEE01000502.1 GCF_000282995.1 Melaminivora alkalimesophila | reverse complement strand
GGCGGGCAGCCGCTTCTCGTCGCACCCAGGCACCACCACCGCGGCGAACTCCCGCCCGAGCAGCTGGGCCAGCGGCAGCACCACCACCGGCGCGCCCTCCGGGTAGGCGGGGCGGTAGCGCGCGCCTTCCAGCACCTCCGAGATCCAGTGCATGAACTCGGCCAGCTCGAACCGCCGCCCGGCCCCCTCCATCTCGTGCAGCTCCGCGTCCAGCCCATCGGGTGCGAGGCGCAGCTCGGCCAACAAACACTGGCCTGCCGGGTCGGCCAGCAGGGACTGCCACAGACCGCAGCCGCGCAGGAGCGTGCGCAGCGCCTCCAGCCACTGCGGCAGCGTGCGCCGGCCCGCGAGCGGCGCCCGCCAGCCTTCCCAGCGCGCAGCCAGCGCCGCCTCGGCGGGCAACGACGGCGCCCTGGCCTCCAGCTCCCTGGCTGCCGGGGCCCACAGTGCTGCGCCCTGGCGGCGCAGCCAGCGCTCGAGCGCCGGCAACGCCTCCTGGCCTGCCGGCTCGAGCTGCTTGAGCGCGTCGAGCACCGTATCGGCCGAGGCATCCCACGCGCAGGCGCGCAGCACCGCCATCAGGCGCGCGGCCGCACGGGTGGTCGACAAAGACCAGCCGGTCTCGTCGCGCACGGCGACGCCCGAGCCCTGCAGCAGGGACAGGACGCGGCGCGTGAGCGCACGGTCGTTGTCCACCAGGGCCACCGGCGTGCGCCGCGCCGCCAGGTGGGCCAGCACGCAGGCGGCAGTGCGCCAGGCCTCGGCCTCGGCGTCTTCGCTCGCGTGCAGCGCGATCCGCGTGGCGGGCGGCGCCACGGCCTGGGCCGGCGGCAACGCCAGCGCGCACGCCTCCTCGCCCCAGTGCGCCAGCAGCGCCTGCTCGAGCGGATCGGGCTGCAGCCCCTGCACCGCCACCAGCAGGCGCACGCTCGCCCGCACCGCAGGCGCGAACAGCGCATCCGCAGGACGCGGCGACGCCAGCACCCATTCGAGCGCAACGCGCGCCGCCCTGGCTTCCAGGTCCAGGGCGCTGCCCTCGGCCGCCAGCGGCAGCAGGCTGCGCGCCGTCTCACCCCAGGCGGCGCGCTGGTGCGGGGGCACCGCGCCGGCCGCATCCGCCAGCTGCGCCGCCATCTCCAGCACCGGCCCCGCCAGCAGGGAACCCTGCGCCGCCAACCCGGCGCGCTCGAGCACGAGCGGCACGGTGAGCGCATCGCGCGCACGGTCGCCCCGGTAGGCCCAGGCGTGGGCCTGCGGCCCGGGCCATTGCGCGGCCCAATTGCGCGTGGTCTCGAAACGCGGCACGAAACCCTGGGGGTGCAGCCGCTGCCACTGCCGGCGCGCCTCGGCCATGAGCTGCGCGTAGGGCACCAGCACCACCACCGCCAGCAGCGGCACGCCGCGCGCCGCCGCCTGCGCCCGCACCTGCTCGAAGACCGGGCGCCAGGGGCTTGTGGGGCCATCGTCTTTCGCTATGACAGTCATAGCGTCTGGGCGGGCTTGCGGGGCGGCGTGCGGGATGCGTGTTTCTGTCACAATGGCCGGACTGTATACGCACCCGAGTGCTCCCAGACCCAGAAGGAACCCAAGGAAACCACCATGGCCAGCGACCTGATCAAACAACTCTCCGATGCCAGCTTCGATGCCGACGTGCTCCAGGCCAGCACGCCGGTGCTGGTCGATTTCTGGGCCGAGTGGTGTGGTCCGTGCAAGATGATCGCCCCGATCCTGGACGACGTGGCGGGGAGCTACCAGGGCCGCCTGACCGTGGCCAAGATGAACGTGGACGACAACCGCGAAGTGCCGGCCAGGTACGGCATCCGCGGCATCCCGACGCTGATGCTGTTCAAGAACGGCCAGCTGGCCGCCACCAAGGTGGGCGCCCTGAGCAAGGCGCAGCTCACCGCCTTCATCGACCAGCAACTGGGCTGATCGCCCCCTGGCCGGGCCGGGCACCGCGCAGCGTCCGGCAGGCGCTGCGGCCGCCCTGCGCACCCACCGGCGCCCCACCTTGCGGCCCGCGAATTTTTTCCTGTCATAATTTGCGCCATTGATCGCACCGCTGCACCCACCCCCGTCGCAGCGGCCCTCCCCGATCATCGGCCCGTCGCCTCCGCCACCCACCGTGGCGCGCCCGGCACGCGGCCTCCCACCCTCACCCCAAGAGACACCACTCCGCCCAAGGAGTCATTTCATGCACCTCAACGAACTCAAGGCTCTGCACGTCTCCGAAGTGCTCAAGCAGGCCGAGGCCCTGGAGATCGAGAACGGCGGCCGGATGCGCAAGCAGGAGCTGATGTTCGCCATCATCAAGAAGCGCGCCAAGGCCGGCGAGCAGGTGTTCGCCGACGGCGTGCTGGAGATCCTGCCCGACGGCTTCGGCTTCCTGAGAAGCCCGGACACCAGCTACACCGCCAGCACCGACGACATCTACATCTCGCCCAGCCAGGTACGCCGCTTCAACCTGCACACCGGCGACATGATCGAGGGCGAGGTGCGCATCCCCAAGGATGGCGAGCGCTACTTCGCGCTGACCAAGCTCGACAAGGTCAACGGCGACGCGCCCGAGAAGAACAAGCACAAGGTGATGTTCGAGAACCTGACGCCGCTGTTCCCCAAGGAGCAGATGAAGCTCGAGCGCGACATCAAGGGCGAGGAGAACATCACCGGCCGCATCATCGACATCGTCGCGCCGATCGGCCGGGGCCAGCGTGCACTGATCGTCGCGCCCCCGAAGAGCGGCAAGACCATGATGATGCAGAGCATCGCGCACTCGATCACCGCCAACCACCCGGACGTGCACCTGATGGTGCTGCTGGTCGACGAGCGGCCCGAGGAAGTGACCGAGATGCAGCGCTCGGTCAGGGGCGAGATCATTGCGTCCACCTTCGACGAGCCCGCTGCGCGCCACGTGCACGTCGCCGAGATGGTGATCGAGCGCGCCAAGCGCCTGGTCGAGCTGAAAAAGGACGTGGTGATCCTGCTGGACTCGATCACCCGTCTGGCGCGCGCCTACAACAACGTCGTGCCTTCCTCGGGCAAGGTGCTGTCGGGCGGCGTGGACTCCAACGCCCTGCAGCGCCCCAAGCGCTTCTTCGGCGCGGCGCGAAAGGTGGAGGAAGGCGGCTCGCTGACCATCATCGCCACCGCCCTGGTCGACACCGGCAGCCGCATGGACGAGGTGATCTTCGAAGAATTCAAGGGCACGGGCAACTGCGAGATCCACCTGAGCCGCCGCCTGTACGAAAAGCGCGTGTTCCCGGCGATCGAGCTCAACAAGAGCGGCACGCGCCGCGAGGAGCTGCTGCTGCCGCCCGAGATCCTGCAAAAGACCCGCATCCTGCGCCAGTTCATGTACAACATGGATGAGATCGAGTCCATGGAGCTGATGATCAAGAAGATGAAGGAGACGAAGACCAACGTCGAATTCTTCGAGGCGATGCGCCGCGGCGGTTGAGCGCCTGCTGCCCTGAGCCACCCGTGGACGCCCCGCTGGTGCAGGGCGTCGGTCCTTGCGGGCAGGGAAGCGGCCGGCGCCGCTGGCGTCAGTCCCTGAAGACCGGCGCCTGCCGCGCCATGCTGGCCTGCAGCGCCTGCCTCAGGTCCTGGCTCTGCAGCATCGCCGCGTTCCAGGTGGCGACGTAGTTCAGGCCGTCGGCCACGCTGTGGTCGCGCGCATAGTTCAGCATTTCCTTGGTGCCGCGGATCGACAGCGGCGACTTGGCGGCGATGGTGACGGCGATTTCCTGCACGCCGGCGTGGAGTTCCTCACGCGTGGCGTACACCCGGTTCACGAGACCGATGCGCAGCGCTTCCTGGGCGTCCACCACGCGCCCGGTGTAGGCCAGCTCGCGCGCGATGCCCTGGCCGATCAGCCTGGGCAGGCGCTGCAGCGTGCCCACGTCGGCGACCATGCCGATGTCGATCTCCTTGATCGTGAAGAATGCGTCTTCGGAACAGTAGCGCATGTCGGCGCAGGTGACGAGGTCGAGGCCGCCGCCGATGCAGCCCCCGTGAATGGCCGCGAGCACCGGCTTCCTGCAGCGCTCCAGGCTGGTGAGCGTGCCCTGCAGGTCCAGGATCAGGCTGCGCAGCTTCTCGCGCTGGCGGCCCTCGCACTCGTCCGCCACCTCGGCCTCCAGGCCCAGCATCATCGCCAGGTCGATGCCGGCCGTGAAGTACTTTCCTTCGGCCTGGAGCACGGCCACGCGCGCCTGCGGGGTCTCGTCCACCCATTGGAAGGCCTGGCGGATTTCCTGCCACATGGTGGCGTTCATCGCGTTCGCCTTGTCAGGGCGGCTCAGGCACACGGTGGCGATGTGTTCGTGCAGGGAGACGCTCAGGGTCTCGAAGGTCGGCATGGGTGGGCTCCTGGGTGAGAGAGGAAAAAGAGGGACGACCTGCGCTGCAGGCGGCATCCGGGCGGCGCCATTGTCGTGGCATGCGCGCCCCGCGCGTGCAAATTCCGGGTTGCCCACGCCGACCGGCCTGTGTCACAATAGAGGGCTTTTATTGCGGAAAGTACGTCGGAATAGGCCGGCGCGGCTCCCGCGGACACCCGGAAAGAGTCAGCCATGAAAGAAGGCATCCACCCCAACTACCGCGAAGTGCTCTTCGTGGACCTGTCCAACGGCTTCAAGTTCGTGACGCGTTCGTGCGTCAACACGAAGGAGACCGAGACCTTCGAAGGCAAGGAATACCCGCTGTACAAGCTGGACACGTCCTCCGAGTCGCACCCCTTCTACACCGGCACGCAGAAGTCCGTGGACAACATGGGCGGCCGTGTGGAACGCTTCCGCAACCGCTTCGGCAAGAGCGCGGCAGCGGCCAAGTAAGCCCCTCTCTTGCGGCGCGGCCCTGCGCGTCGCGACCAGAAGGCAGCCCGGCACGCCGCGCTGCCTTTTTTTCTGGGCCCGGGCCTGGCCTATGCTCGGGCTCCGTCGCTTCCTGCGCCTGCCGTGAACCATCCCACCCCCGCCATCGTCGCCCAGAGCGCTGTCCGCCCGCTGCCGCGCTGGGCGCTGCTGCTGCTGTGCTCGGCCTACGCGCTGGCGGGCTGGTTCGGACGCGACCCCTGGCGCAGCGACGACGTGGCCGCCTTCGGCTACATGCGCGCGCTGGCGCAGGGCCGCACGCCCTGGCTGGCCCCCGAACTCGCCGGCCTGCCGCCCGATGCCGATGGCTTGCTGCCCTACTGGCTGGGCGCGTGGGCGATCGAGCTGTTCGGCGGCTGGCTGGGGCCCGAGCTCGCGGCGCGGCTGCCCTTCATCGGCCTGCTGGGGGCGACGCTGTGCGCGACCTGGTGGGCCGTCGCCTTCCTGGCACGCAGCCCGGCAGCCCAGCCGGTGGCCTTTGCCTTCGGGGGCGAGGCGCGGCCCGCGGATTACGCGCGCACCCTGGCGGATGCCGGCGTGCTGGCGCTGGTTGCCTGCCTGGGCTTGGCACAGCTGTCGCACGAGACGACCGGCTACCTCACGCAACTGGCCTTCGGCGCCCTGCTGTTCCTCGGAGCGGCCGCGCTGCCGGGCCGGATGGTGCTGGGCGCGGCCGCGGGCGCGGCCGGCCTGGCGGGCCTGGTGCTCAGCGGCGCGCCGGCGGTGGCCGCGCTGCTGGGGCTGGGCAGTGCCTGGCTTGCCTGCCACGCCGCGCCCTGGCCGCAGCCGGCGCGGGCGCGCGGAGCAGTCCTGCTGCTGGCGCTCACCCTGCTGGCATCGGGCCTGGCGGCGGGGCTGGACCTGTGGCGCTGGCGCATCGTCGAGCATGGCGAGGTCAAGGAGTGGCAGAGCCTGCTGCGCCTGCTCGTGTGGTTCACCTGGCCGGCCTGGCCGCTGGCGCTGTGGACACTGTGGCGCTGGCGCCACCAGATCGCCAGTCGCCAGTGGCACCGCCACCT
>NZ_ALEE01000501.1 GCF_000282995.1 Melaminivora alkalimesophila | reverse complement strand
GGCACCGCCACCTGTGGCTGCCGCTGTGGTTCACGCTGGTGGCGCTGGCGACGACGCTGGCCACGCAGCCGGCCGACCGGGCCTTGCTGGTGGGCCTGCCGGCGCTGGCGGCGCTGGCGGCCTTTGCGCTGCCGACGCTGCGGCGCGGCATCGCGGCGCTGATCGACTGGTTCACCCTGTTGTTCTTCAGCATCGGCGCCATTGCCGTGTGGGTGGTCTGGCTGGCGGTGCAGACGGGCGTGCCGGCCAAGCCCGCGGCCAACGTGGCGCGGCTCGCGCCGGGCTACGTGCCGGAATTTTCCCTGCTGGCCTTCGGCGTGGCGCTGCTGGCGAGCGCCGGCTGGGTGGCGCTGGTGTGGTGGCGCGCCGCGCGCCACCGGGCGGCGCTGTGGAAGAGCCTGATCCTGCCGGCCAGCGGCACCACGCTCGGCTGGCTGCTGATCATGACCCTGTGGCTGCCGCTGCTGGACTATGGCCGCAGCCTGGGGCCGCAAGTGGCCGGCGTGCGCGCCGCACTGGGCGAGGCGCCCGGCTGCGTGGCACGCCTGGGGCTGGGGCGCGCGCAGGTGGCGGCGCTGCAGCACCACGGCGCCCTGGAAGTCGTCGCCCCGGCCGAGCGCAGTGCCTGCCGCTGGATCGTGGGCGATGCGCACGCCCCCGCCCGAGCGGCCGCCCGTTGGCCCGGTGAAGGCTGGCAGGAAGTGGCACGCATCCGCAGGCCGACCGAGCGCAACGACCAGCTGGTGGTGCTGCGCCGGGCCGACCCCGAAGGCGAGCAATCGGGTGCGGGTGGCCCGAAGGCGCCGTGAAGTCCGAGCTGCCGCTCATCCTGCGCCACGCCGTGACGGTGCTGGCGGGGCAGCTCGCGGTCATGGCCTACGGTGTCACCGACACCATCGTCGCCGGCCGCCACTCGCAGGAGGCGCTGGCTGCGCTGTCCATCGGCTCGGCCGTCTTCGTCAGCGTCTACGTGGCGCTGATGGGCATCCTGCAGGCGATCCTGCCCATCTGGGCCGAGCAGCGCGGCGCCGGTCGCGACGCCGCCATCGGCGCCAGCGTGCGCCAGTCGCTCTACCTGTGCGCGGCGGCCTCGGTGCTGGGCATGGCGGTGCTGCTCTCGCCCGGTCCGATCCTGGAATGGACGGACGTGCCGCCGCAGCTGCGCGGCGAGGTGCGCGCCTACCTGGCGGTCCTTGCCTTCGGGCTGCCTGCCGCCCTGCTGTTTCGCATCTACAGCACGCTCAGCCAGGCGCTGGGCCATCCGCAGCTCGTCACCTGGTTGCAGGTGGGCGCCCTGTTCATCAAGCTGCCGCTGTCGGTCTGGCTGACCTTCGGCGGGGCCGGGGTGCCGGCGCTCGGGGTGGTGG
The DNA here is from genome assembly GCF_000282995.1 of Melaminivora alkalimesophila. Lineage (GTDB taxonomy): Bacteria > Pseudomonadota > Gammaproteobacteria > Burkholderiales > Burkholderiaceae_C > Melaminivora > Melaminivora alkalimesophila. The sequence continues at coordinate 28 of NZ_ALEE01000501.1, read as the reverse complement.
GCTGCGCGTGGGCGACGCTGGCGGTGAA
>NZ_ALEE01000500.1 GCF_000282995.1 Melaminivora alkalimesophila | reverse complement strand
CGGCGCCCCGAGCCGCCGGACCGCGCGCAGCTGCTGCGCTTCCTGCGCCTGGGCTTGCCGGCGGGCCTGGCAATTCTGGTGGAGGTGACTTCCTTCACACTGATGGCGCTGTTCATCGCGCGCCAGGGGGCGCTTGCCGCCGCGGCGCACCAGATCGCCGCCAACGTGGCCGTGGTGCTGTACATGGTGCCGCTGTCGCTGGCGATCGCCGCCAGCGCCCGCGTGAGCTTCTGGCGCGGCAGCGGCGACGAGGCGCGCGCCGCGCGCGTGGCCTGGCAGGGCTTCGGGCTGGCGGCGCTGCTGGGCTGCACGCTGGGCGCCCTGCTCCTCGTGCTGCGCACGCCGGTGGCAGGGCTGTATTCCAACAGCGCCGAGGTGGTGGCGCTCACCGCCGGCCTGCTGGCCTGGGTGTCTGCCTGCCACGTCGCGGACGCGCTGCAGACCTTCTGCATCTTCGTGCTGCGCTGCTACCAGATCACGCTGGCGCCGCTGCTCATCTACGGGGTGCTCCTGTGGGGGATGGGGTTGGGCGGGGGCTACACCCTGGCCTACCGCGGCTGGGACGGGCAGCCGCCCCTGGCGTCGCCCGCCGCCTTCTGGGGCGCCAACGGCGTGGCGCTGTCGGTGGTGGCGCTGGCCTTCACTGCGCTGCTGTGGCTGGTGCTCAGGCTGCGGCGCCGGGCGGCGGCGCGGGAGGGGTAGGCGGGGCTTGCGGCGCGTCCTGGCGCACGCGCTCCGGCGGGAATTCGATGGCAAAGCGCGCGCCCTCGCCGAGTGGGCTGTCAATCTGCAGATGGGCGCCATGGCGCTGCACCACATGGCGCACGATCGCCAGGCCAAGGCCGGTGCCACCGGTGCCGCGCGCGCGGCTGCCGTCGACCCGGTAGAAGCGCTCGGTGATGCGCGGCAGGTGTTCGGCGGGAATGCCTGGGCCGGTGTCGCTCACCGTGAGCACCGCCCCGCCCCCGGCCCGGTGCCGCCATGCCACCTCGATGAGGCCGCCCGCCGGCGTGTAGCGCAGCGCGTTGCCGATCAGGTTCGACAGTGCGCTGTGCAATTCGCTGGCGCTGCCGGCCACCCAGCCGGCGGCGCCGGGCGCCCCGTCGTCGGAAAACACGATCCGGTGGCCCTGACCGGGCGCCAGCACCTCCGACAGCGCCTGCGCCTCCTCGCGGCAGCGCCCCAGCAGTTCGGCCATGCAGACCCATTCCTGCAGGCCCGGTGGCGCGCTGCCCTCCAGGCGCGAGAGCGACAGCAAGCCCTCCACCAGCCGCTGCATGCGCGCGCCCTGCTGGGACATCAGGCCAAGATAGCGCGCCTGCTCGTCGGGCGCCAGGGGCAGGTCCTGCAGCGCCTCGACGAGGCCGATCAGCACGGTCAGCGGCGTGCGGATCTCGTGCGAGACGTTGGCGACGAAATCGCGCCGCATGGCTTCCGCCTGCTCCAGCTGCGTGACGTCGCGCGACAGCAGCAGGTGGCGGCCGTCGCCGTAGGGGTGCAGGTGCACGGACAGCCGCACGGGCCGCGCCGGGGTGCTGGCGCGCCCGGCCAGCAGCACCCCGGCCGCGAGGTCGCCGCCGTGGCAATAGTCGTGGAAGGCAGGCTCACGGACCAGGTTGCCCAGGGCCTGCAGCGCATCGCGCTCGGCATGGATGCCGAAGTGCTCCTGCGCCACCTGGTTGCACCATTCGATCCGGCCCTGGGCATCGAGCAGCACCACGCCGTTGGGCGAGGCCTGCAAGGCCGCCAGGATCGCCGCCACGCGCGCCTCGGCGGCCCGCTCGCGCC
>NZ_ALEE01000499.1 GCF_000282995.1 Melaminivora alkalimesophila | reverse complement strand
GGGTGGCCACGGCCTGCTGCTGGTCGGCCCGCCGGGCACCGGCAAGTCCATGCTCGCCGAACGCTTCGCCGGCCTGCTGCCCGCCATGCAGATCGACGAGGCGCTGGAGAGCGCCGCCATTGCCAGCCTGGCGGGGCGTTTCGCGCCCGAGCGCTGGATGCAGCGGCCCATGGCCAGCCCGCACCACAGCTGCAGCGCCGTGGCGCTGGTGGGCGGGGGCTCGCCGCCGCGGCCGGGCGAGATTTCGCTGGCGCACCACGGCGTGCTGTTCCTCGACGAATTCCCGGAATTCGCCCGCAGCGCGCTGGAGGCGCTGCGCGAGCCACTGGAGAGCGGGCGCATCACCATCGCCCGCGCCGCCCAGCGCGCCGAGTTTCCGGCGCGCTTCCAGCTGGTCGCCGCCATGAACCCCTGCCCCTGCGGCTTTGCCGGCTCGCGCCAGCG
>NZ_ALEE01000498.1 GCF_000282995.1 Melaminivora alkalimesophila | reverse complement strand
GCTCGCGCCAGCGCAGCTGCCGCTGCACGCCCGAGCAGGTGGCGCGCTACCAGGGGCGCCTGTCGGGGCCGCTACTGGACCGCATCGACCTGCACGTGGAAGTGCTGGCGTTGCCGGCGGAGGAACTGCTGCACGCCCCGCCGGGCGAGCCCAGCCAGCGCGTGCGCGAGCGCGTCACCGCCGCGCGGCAGCAGGCGCTTGCGCGCCAGGGCTGCACCAACCACCAGCTGCAGGGCGCCCTGCTCGAACGCGCCGCGCCGCTCGACGAGGCGGCGGCGCGCTTCCTGCAGACCGCCGCCGCGCGCCTGGGCTGGTCGGCGCGCGGCACGCACCGCGCCCTGAAGGTGGCGCGCACCATCGCCGACCTGGCGGGCAGCGCCGAGGTGGCGGTGGCGCACGTGGCCGAGGCGGTGCAGTACCGGCGCGGCTTGCAGGGCGTGGCGCCGTAGGCGCGCCTACACGCCCAGCCAGGCCCGGCGCGCTTGCGCGTCGCCCGCCAGCGCCACCATGGGCGCCGCGTGGACGATGCGGCCCTTCTCCAGCACGTAGGCGCGGTCGGCCACCGCCTGGGCAAAGCCCAGGTTCTGCTCGCTCAGCAGGATGCCCAGCCCCTGCTGCTTGAGCTCGGCGACCGCCTGCGCCATCTGCTCGACGACCACCGGCGCCACGCCCTCGGAGGGCTCGTCCAGCAGCACCAGGCAGGGCTGGCCCATCAGCGTGCGCGCCACGCTGAGCATCTGCTGCTCGCCGCCGCTCATGCGCCCGCCCGGGCGGTGCGGCATCTCGCCCAGGTTGGGAAACAGCGCCAGCAGGCGCTCGGGCGTCCAGACCGGCAGCGCCCGCCCGTCCGGCCAGGCGCGCGGCGGCTGGCGGCCCACTTCCAGGTTCTCCAGCACCGTCAGGTCGGTGAAGATGCGCCGCTCCTCGGGCACGTAGCCCAGGCCGGCGCGCGCGATGCGGTGCGGCGGGCGGCCGCGGATCGGTGCGCCCATGAACTCCACCTCGCCGGCGGTGCGCGCCAGCAAGCCCGCGATGGCCTTGAGCGTGGTCGACTTGCCGGCGCCGTTGCGCCCCATCAGCGCCACCACCTCGCCCGGCGCGACCTCCAGCGACACGCCCTGCAGGATGTGCGCCGCGCCGTACCAGGCCTGCAGGTCGCGCACCTTCAGCAGCGGCGCCCCCGCCGACGCCGGGACTTCCGGCTCTTCCTTTCCGGCCGCCGCCACCGGCGCCGCGCCGCCCTGCAGCCCGCCGCCCAGGTAGGCCTGCTGTACCCGCGCGTCCTGGCGGATCGCCTCCGGCGCGCCCTCGGCCAGCAGCTGCCCGCGCACCAGCACCGCCACCCGGTCGGCCTGGCCGAAGACCACGTCCATGCTGTGCTCGGTGAACAACACGCCCATGCGCCGCGCGCGCGCCAGCCCCTGCACCAGCTCCATCAGCGCCACCCGCTCGGCCGGCGCCATGCCCGCCGTGGGCTCGTCCATGAGCAGCAGCACCGGCTCGCCCGCCAGCGCCAGCGCCAGCTCCAGGCGCTTCACATCGCCGTAGGCCAGCTCGCTCGCCGGGCGCTCGGCCTGCCCCTGCAGTCCCACCTGCGCCAGCAGCGCCTGCGCCGCCTCGGGCCGGAAGGCGTCGGCGCGGCGCCAGCCGCGCCAAGTGGCGCGTGCCTGCGCCAGCAGCGCCATCTGCACGTTCTGCCGCACCGTCAGGCTGGCAAAAGTCTGGGCGATCTGGAAGGTGCGCCCCACCCCCAGGCGCGCCAGCGCGCGCGGCGCCAGGCCCGTGATGTCGCGCCCGTCCAGCAACACCCGCCCGGCATCCGGCCGCAGCTGCCCGCCGACCATGTTGAAGGTCGTGCTCTTGCCCGCGCCGTTCGGCCCGATCAGCGCCAGCAGCTCGCCCGCCTCCAGCTGCAGCGACACGTCCTGCACCGCCTGCACGCCACCGAAGGACTTGCGCAGCCCCTCCACCCGCAGCAGGCTCATGGCTGCGCCCTCACGCTGCGGCGGCGCTCCAGCAGCGCGCGCGCCCGCTGGGCCACGCCGGCGATGCCCTGCGGGAACAGCAGCACCAGCAGCAGCACCGTGCCGCCCAGCAGCGCGCGCCAGTACTCGCTCGCGCGCGCCACGCTGTCATGCAGCCAGGTGAAGGCCGCCGCGCCCACCAGCGGCCCGGCCAGCGTCTGCACGCCGCCCAGCAGCACCATCGCCAGGCCATCGACCGAGCGCGCTACCGCCAGCACGTCCGGTGCCACACTGCCCTTGGAATAGGCGAACAGCGCACCCGCCAGCCCGGCCAGCGCCCCGGCCAGCACGAAGGCCGCCCACTGGATGCGCCGCACGTCGATGCCCACCGCCTCGGCGCGCGCCGGCGCATCGCGCGCCGCCCGCAGCGCCAGCCCCCAGGGCGCCAGCAGCGCACGCCGCAGCAGCGCGATGCCCGCCGCGCACAGCCCCAGCGCCAGCCAGTAGAAACCCGCCCCGCGCGCCAGCGCCTCGGGCGGCCAGATGCCGGTCAGGCCGTTGCTGCCGCCGGTGAAGGCATCCCACTGGAAGGCCACCGCCCAGGTCAGCTGCGCGAAGGCCAGCGTCAGCATCGCCAGGTAGATGCCCGACAGCCGCACGCACAGCCAGCCATAGACCAGCGCCCCCGCAGCCGCCACCAGCGGCGCCGCCGCCAGCGCCAGCGCGAAGGGCAGTTGCCACCAGTGCACCAGCAGCGCCGCGCCGTAGGCGCCCAGGCCGAAATACGCCGCGTGGCCGAAGGAATGCACCCCGCCCGGGCCGACCAGCGCGTGCAGGCTGGCGGCGAACAGCGCGGCGATGAACACGTCCGTCAGCAGCACGGTGGCGTAGCTGTCCGCCCCCGCGAGCCACGGCACGGCCGCCAGCAGCGCCAGCAGCGCGACCGCCCCGACCTGCAGCGTGGGCGCTGCCGCGTGCAGCGGCGCCTCGGCCGGCCCGAGCGCGCGCACCACCGCCTGCGGCCGCCCGAGCAGCCCCCAGGGCCGCCACAGCAGCACCGCCGCCATGACCAGGAATTCCGCCGCCAGGGTGAGTTTCGGGAAGGCGATGGTGAGCGGCCCGAGCTGCACCACCCCCAGCCAGATGCACAGCGCCTTGAGCTCGGAGATCAGCAGCGCCGCAAGGAAGGCGCCCGGCAGCGAGCCCATGCCACCCACCACCACCACCACGAAGGCGCCGGTCACGACCGCCAGGTCCAGCTCCAGGCTGGCAGGCTCGCGCGGCAGTTGCAGCGCCCCCGCCAGCCCGGCCAGCAGCGCCCCGAGCGCGAACACGCCCGTGAACAGCCACGCCTGGTTCACCCCCAGCGCGCCGACCATCTCCCGGTCCTGCGTGGCGGCGCGCACCAGCCGACCCCAGCGCGTGCGCGCCAGCAGCGCCGTGAGCAGCAGCAGCACCAGCGGCCCGATGGCGATCAGCAGCAGGTCATAGACCGGAAAGCGCCGCCCGAGCAGCGTCACGGCCCCCGCCAGCACGCCGGGCGCGCGCGGGCCGAACAGCTCTTCCGGCCCCCACAGCGCCAGCGCCGCGTCCTTGATCACCAGCACCAGCGCGAAGGTGGCGAGCAGCTGCAAAAGCTCCGGCGCCCGGTAGATGCGCCGCAGCAGCACCACCTCCACCAGCGCCCCGAGCGCCCCCACCACCAGCGGCGCGAGCAACAGCGCCGGCCAGAAGTCCAGCGCCCCGCCCAGCCGCTCCACGCAGGAATAGGCCAGGTACAGCCCGAGCATGTAGAGCGAGCCGTGCGCGAAATTGACGATGCGCGTGACGCCGAAGATCAGCGACAGGCCCGCCGCCACCAGGAACAGCGTGGAGGCGCTCGCCAGCCCGTTGAGCAGCTGCACCAGCAGCCCGGACAGGTCCATGCTCAGCCGCGCCCTCCTGCCGGCGCGCCGCCGCTGCCGGCCGGGCGGCCCCTCCTCACCGCGCCGCCGGGCGCAGCTTCGCCACCTCGGCGTCCGAGGGCTGAAAGCGGCCGCCGTCCATGTACTGGAAATCCACCATCACGCCCTTGCCGCCCTGCAGCGCCGTGCGGCCCACGTAGGCGCCCATGGTGGACTGGTGGTCCTGCGGGCGGTAGGTGATGGGCCCGAAGGGCGTCGCCACCTCCAGCCCGCGGAAGGCGGCGATCAGCTTTTCCGTGTCGGCCGAACCGGCCTTCTTCAGGCCGGCCGCCACCGACAGGATGGCGTTGTAGCCCACCACCGAGCCGGCGCGCGGGTAGTCCTTGAAACGCTTCTGGTAGGCATCGAGGAAGGCCTGGTGCTCGGGTGTCCGGATGGCGTACCAGGGGTAGCCGGTGACGATCCAGCCGCTGGGCGTCTCGCCCTTCAAGGTGTCCAGGTACTCCGGCTCGCCCGACAGCAGGCTCACCACGGCGCGCTGCTCGAACAGCCCGCGCGTGTTGCCCTCGCGCACGAACTTGGCCAGGTCGGCGGCGAACAGCACGTTGAAGATGGCATCGGGCCGGGCGTCCTGCAGCGCCTGCACCACGCTGCCCGCATCCACCTTGCCCAGCGGCGTGGCCTGCTCGGCGACGAACTCCACGCCCGGCTGCGCCTCGGCCAGCAGCTTCTTGAAGGTCGCCACCGCCGACTGGCCGTACTCGTAGTTGGGATAGACGATCGCCCAGCGTTTCTTGCCCAGCTTCGCCGCCTCGGGCACCAGCATCGCCACCTGCATGTAGGTGGACGGCCGCAGGCGAAAGGTGTAGCGGTTGCCCTGTTCCCAGACGATCTTGTCGGTGAGCGGCTCGGCCGCCAGGAAGAAGCGCTTCTTCTGCTGCGCGAAGTCCGTGAGCGCCAGGCCCACGTGCGACAGGAAGCTGCCCATCAGCACGTCGACCTTCTCGCGCGCAATCAGCTCCTCGGCCGCGCGCACCGCGTCGCCCGGCACGCCGTTGTCGTCGCGCACCAGCAGCTGCAGCTTCTTGCCGTCGATGCCGCCGGCGGCGTTGACCTGCTCCACCGCCAGCTCCATGCCCTTGCGGTAGGGCTCCAGGAAGGCCGGCTGGGCCTTGTAGCTGTTGACCTCGCCGATCCGGTAGGCGCCGCCGCCCTGCGCGTGGGCCATCAGCGCGGTGGCGGCGGCCAGCAGGGCCAGCGCCCCATCTCTTGCAGAAAGTCGAAACGACATGGTGTGCTTCCTTTGTCCCAGGTCAGGAGGATCGTCCGCAAATGTGCCAGGGGCGCGAGTTTGCACCACAATCCCAGGGTTTGTACGTAGACCTCGGGCGGTTCGGCAAATTTCGTCTTATGCGCGTGGCGCATATCAAACCGGCGACACTCACGCCCCGCGGCGCGTCCCGAGGCCTTGCCGGGCGGCGCCCACCGCGCCCGCCGTCCCCGGCCGGAGCCCATTTTCCCTGTCCTGACCCCCGCCATCCATGAGCGCATTCCTCGAAGAACGTGTCCTGTCGGTGCACCACTGGACCGACCGCCTGTTTTCCTTCACCACCACGCGCGACACCGCGCTGCGGTTCTCCAACGGCCACTTCACCATGATCGGCCTGAAGGTGGATGGCAAGCCGCTCTTGCGCGCCTACAGCATCGTCAGCGCCAACTACGAGGAACACCTCGAGTTCCTGTCCATCAAGGTGCCGGACGGCCCGCTGACCTCGCGCCTGCAGCACATCCAGGTGGGCGACACCATCGTGGTCGGCAAGAAGCCCACCGGCACGCTGCTGATCGACTACCTGCTGCCGGCCAAGCGGCTGTACCTGATGTCCACCGGCACGGGGCTGGCGCCCTTCATGAGCGTGATCCGCGACCCCGACACCTACGAGAAATTCCAGGAAGTCATCCTGATCCACGGCGTGCGCGAGGTCAAGGAACTGGCCTACCACGACTACCTCACCGAGGAGCTGCCCAAGCACGAGTTCCTGGGCGAACTGGTGTCGGCCCAGCTCAAGTACTACCCCACCGTGACGCGCGAGCCGTTTCGCAACCAGGGGCGCATCAACCAACTCATCGACAGCGGCCGGCTGTGCGAGGACCTGGGCGTGCCGCCGCTCGACCCGCTGGAAGACCGCGTCATGCTGTGCGGCAGCCCGGAGATGCTCGCCACGCTCAAGGAGCTGCTGGAAAAGCGCGACTTCGAGGAAGGCAACACCACGCGCCCGGGCGACTTCGTGATCGAGCGCGCCTTCGTCGAGAAGTAGGCCGCCCGGGCGGCCCGCCTCAG
>NZ_ALEE01000497.1 GCF_000282995.1 Melaminivora alkalimesophila | reverse complement strand
AGGCGGGCGGCGGCGCGGCCTCGCCGCGGGCCATGCGCGCCAGCTGGCCGAAGTCGGCAGGCTGCTCGAAGCTGGCAATGCCTGCCCCCTGCGGCGGGGCGGACGCGGGACGGGGCGGAGCCGGCGGCCCGGCGGGGGCAGGCGCCGCAGCCGGGCCCGTGTGCTGCTGGCGCTGCTCCTGCAACGCGCGCGCGCAGCTGGCGGCGAACAGCAGCACGGCCGACGAGAAATAGATCCACATCAGCAACACCACCAGCGAGCCGGCCGCGCCGTAGGCCGAGACCACCGCGGCGGTGGACAGGTACAGCGCCAGGCCCTGCTTGCCCACGGTGAACAGCACGGCGCCCACGAAGCCGCCGAAGAACAGGCAGCGCAGCGGCGGGTGGTGTCCCCCTCCGATGCGCATCAGCCCGACGAACAGCAGCACCGCCACGCCAAAGGCCACGCTCTCGTTGATCACCCCCAGCACCAGCCCCGAGCCGAAGGGCAGCCAGCTGCTGGCCCACTTTCCCAGCACGCTGATCACCGTGGACAGCACCAGCGACACCAGCAGCAGGAAGCCGATCGCGAGGATGTAGGCGAGCCCGCGCAGGCGCAGCGAGGCCAGCCGCCACCAAGCCTTGCCGGCGTGCGCCTCGTCCGCGTCGCCCCACAGGCGATTGAGCGCCGACTGCAGCTCCACGAACACCCCGGTCGCCCCCGACAGCAGCAGCACGAAGGCCGCCAGCGAGGCCAGCCGGCCCTCGGAGGGCTCCTGGGCGCTGGCCAGCGCCTGGCGCACCACCTCGGCGCCGCGATCGCCCATCACGTTCTGCACCTGCTCGATCAGGTTGCTCTCCAGGTAGGACTTGTCGATCCACCAGCCCAGCACCCCCACCAGCAGCAGCAGCAGCGGCGCCAGGCTCAGCATGCCGTAGAAGGACATGGCCGCGCTCATGCGCAGCCCGTCGGCGTCGGACCACAGTGCCACCGCGCGGACGAAGGGCCGGATGGGCTGCAGCAGCGATTGCCCGCGCGCCTTGAGCCGGTCGAGAAAGGAAGGGGCCATGGCGCCATTGTCCGCACCCGGCGCGGCTCCGCGTGTCGGCACACGCCCCTTCCGCGCGCCGTACACTTGCCGCCTGCCCGCCTCCTTTCCTCCCTCACCGACGCCGTCTCCTTCCATGCCAACCCGCTGCGCCCTCATCGGCATGCCCGGCGCGGGCAAGTCCACCGCCGGCCGGCAGGTCGCGCGCCGCCTGCAGCTGCCGTTCATCGACATGGACCAGCTGCTGGAAGAACGCCTGGGCTGCCGCATCCGCGACTATTTCGAGCAGCACGGCGAGGCCGCCTTCCGCGCGCACGAGGCGGCGCTGCTGGCCGAGCTGGCGGATGCGCCCGGGCCGATGCTGCTGTCGCCCGGCGGCGGGATCGTGCTACGCGAGGACAACCGCGCGGCGCTGCGGCGCGGCTTCGCGCCGGTGCTGTACCTGCGCGCCAGCCCGGACGAGCTGTTTCGCCGCCTGCGCCACGACCGCAGCCGCCCGCTGCTGCAGACGCCGGACCCGCTCGCGCGCCTGCGCGAGCTGTACCGGGTGCGCGACCCGCTCTATCGCGAAGTCGCCAGCCACGTCATCGAGACCGGCCGCCCGACGCTGCAGTCGCTGGTCGGCATGGTGCTCATGCAGCTGGAGCTGGCGCCCGGCGCTGCCGCTCCCTGAGGCCGCGTCCGCGCCTCCGGCGACCGACGCCACGACGGCGCCTTGCCCGGCACCGCGGCGCTCCCCCTGGCCTAGAGTGTGCGGAATCGCGGCCTGCATTTCTTCGGCCCGGCCGTGCCAACGAGGAGAGCCATGCCCCTGAACCACCCCATCACCGCCCGCTGGCCGGCGCGCCACCCCGAGCGCCTGCAGCTGTATTCGCTCAACACCCCCAACGGCGTGAAGGTCTCGATCATGCTGGAGGAGACCGGCCTGCCCTACGAGGCCCACTTGGTGGACTTCGGCAAGGACGAGCAGCACACGCCCGAATTCCTGGCGCTCAACCCGAACAACAAGATCCCGGCCATCATCGACCCGGACGGCCCGGGCGGCCAGCAACTGGCGCTGTTCGAGTCCGGCGCCATCCTGGCCTACCTGGCGGAGAAGACCGGCGCGCTGCTGCCCCGCGAGCCGATCGCGCGCTGGCAGACGCTGCAGTGGCTGTTCTGGCAGGTCGGCGGCGTCGGCCCCATGTTCGGCCAGCTCGGCTTCTTCCACAAGTTCGCCGGCAAGGACTGGGAGGACAAGCGCCCGCGCGACCGCTATGTGCAGGAGACGCGCCGCCTGCTGGGCGTGCTCGACGGCCGCCTGAAGGACCGGACCTGGATCATGGGCGAGGACTACACCATCGCCGACATCGCCGTGCTGCCCGCGGTGCGCAACCTGATCGAGTTCTACGGCGCGGGCGAGCTGGTCGGGATCGAGGACTTTGCCCAGGTGCGGCGCGTGCTGGCCAACTTCCTGGACCGGCCGGCGGTGCAGCGCGGGCTGCAGATCCCGTCGCGCGACGGCGCCTGAGCCCGGGGCTGGCATGGCCATGGCGACCTCTCTGCCCCGCCCGGCCCCGCCGGCAGGCCTGC
>NZ_ALEE01000496.1 GCF_000282995.1 Melaminivora alkalimesophila | reverse complement strand
CCGGCAGGCCTGCGGCGGCGCCAGGCGCTCGCCTGGGCGGGCGCTGCCGCGGCGCTCGGCGCCCTGTCCGGCTGTGCGGAGCTCGGCGCGGCGCGCCTGCGCCTGAGCGTGCAGGAGCTGGAGCAGGCGCTGGCGACGCGCTTCCCGCGCCGCTACCCGCTGGTGCCGCGCCTGCTGGAGCTGGAATTGCTCGCGCCGCGCGTGCGCCTGCTGCCCGAGAGCGACCAGCTCAACGCCGTGCTGGACGTGCAGGCGAGCGGCGCGCTGCTGGGCGGCCGCCGGCCGCGCGGCGTGCTCGACGTGGACTTCGGCCTGCGCTACGAGCCCGCCGACCACAGCATCCGCAGCGAGCGCGTGCAGCTGAACCTGCTGCGCCTGGAGGAGCTGCCGCCCGCCGTGGCCGAGCAGCTGCTGCGCTACGGCGCGCCGCTGGCGGAGCAGGCGCTGTCGGACGTGGCGCTGTACCGGTTGCGGCCCGAGGACGTGGCGCGCACGGAGTCGCTGGGCGTGCCGCGCATCCGCGTCACAGCGAATGCGCTAGTGGTGGAGTTCGAGCCGCGGCCGCCGCGCTGATGCCCACGTGCCGCGCCGCCTGCCGTCCTACGCCGCGCCGGCACCGGGTGCTGCTACAAAGCGGCATTGCCATCCGTTTTGCTTCGAGCCCCCCATGAGCCCGTCCGACGCCCCCCGCCTGCCCTCCTCTTCTCCTGTCGCCGCCGCGGCCCCGGTGGTCGTCATCACCGGGGCCTCCAGCGGCATCGGCCACGCCACGGCCCTGGCCTTCGCGCGCCGCGGCGCGCGGCTGGTGCTGGCCTCGCGCAATGCCGGAACGCTTGCGCCGGTGGCCCTGGCCTGCCGCGCCGAAGGCGGCACGGCGCTGGGCATCCCTACCGACGTCACCGACCCCGAGGCCGTGCAGGCCCTGGCCGACAAGGCGGTGCGCCACTTCGGCCGCATCGACGTCTGGGTGAATGCTGTGGGCGTGGGTGCCGTCGGGCGCTTTGACGAGGTGCCGCTGGCGGCGCATCGGCGCGTGATCGAGGCCAACCTGCTGGGCCACCTGCACGGCGCGCACGCCGCGCTGTCGCGCTTTCGCCGCCAGGGCCACGGCCTGCTGGTGAACCTGGTCTCCGTCGGCGGCTGGCTGCCCACGCCCTACGCCGCCGCCTACGCGGCCAGCAAGTTCGGCGCGCGCGCCCTGTCGGAGACGCTGCGCGCCGAGGTGGCGGACCTGCCGCGGGTGTACGTGTGCGACATCGCGCCCACCTTCGTGTCCTCGCCCGGGCTGTCGCACGGCGCCAACTACACCGGCCGGCGGCTCGACCCGCCCCTGCCCAAGGTGGATCCGCGCGCCGTGGCCCAGGCCATCGTGGACCTGGCGGACGCGCCCCAGCCCCGCGCCGTGACCTGGATGGGCCTGGGCAGCACCGCCGGCCGTGTGGCGCACGCCCTCGCGCCCGGGGGCACGGCACGCGCCATGCGCTGGGCGAGCGACGTGGCGCTGCGCCGCGCGCGGCCGGCGCCGCCGAACGAGGGCAACCTGTTCCGTCCCTCGCTGCGCACCGGCGTGGACGGCGAATTCCACCACAGCGGACGCGCCCTGCTGGCGGCGCTGGCCACCGCGG
>NZ_ALEE01000495.1 GCF_000282995.1 Melaminivora alkalimesophila | reverse complement strand
CGCTGGCCACCGCGGCCGGCGCCGCCGGGCTGGCGGTGGGCTGGTGGCTCGGCCGCCGGCGCTGAGCGCGCGCAAACGGACCCGGGTCGCCCCCCATCCTGGCGCACAATCGGGCACTTCGTGCCCTTTTTCGGAACAACCGCCCATGCACATCGCCCCGGACACCGCCGTCACGCTCAGCTTCCGCATCACCGATGCCGCCACCGGCAAGCCGCTCGATGCCGGCCACGTCGCCTACTTGCACGGCGGCTACGACAACATCTTCCCCAAGGTCGAGGCGGCCCTTGCGGGGCTGGGGGTGGGGCAGACCGCCAGCGTCGAGCTGGCCGTGGACGACGCCTTCGGCCCGCGCGACGAGTCGCTGGTGCGCACCATCCCGAAGAGCGAGTTCCCGCCCGGCGTCAAGGTCGGCGGCCAGCTGCAGGGCCCGGGTGCCGACGGCCGTCCGCAGGTCTTCCACGTGGTCAAGATCAAGGGCCCCGAGGTGCACCTGGACGGCAACCACCCGCTGGCCGGCCGGGCGCTGCGCTTCGACTGCAAGGTCACCGAGGTGCGCGCGGCCAACGCCGAAGAGATCGCCCACCGCCACGTGCACGGCGGCCACGGCCACCACCACTGAAGGCGCGCCGGCGCCGGCCTTCAGAAGCGGCGCAGCAGCGCCTGGCGCAGCAGCCGCGAGGCGCGGTCGCGGATGCGCAGCGGGCTGCGCCCCGGCCGGGG
>NZ_ALEE01000494.1 GCF_000282995.1 Melaminivora alkalimesophila | reverse complement strand
CCCCGGCCGGGGGCGGGCGCGCGCCGCCTGGCACGCGGCCAGGAAGTCCTGCAGCAGCGGCGTGTCGTCCAGCACCGCCCCGTCGCGGGCGCGGAATTCCGGGTGCCACTGCGTCGCTGCGATGTAGCCCCGCCCTTGGCGCGGGTTGCGCCGGATCGCCTCCGGCACCGCGTCCGGCCAGCTCCAGGCCTCGATGTCGAAGCCCGGCGCGAGCCGCTTGATGCCCTGGTGGTGGATGCTGTTGACCACCACGCGCGATTGCTGCGGGTACAGCTGCGCCAGGCGCGTGCCGGGCACGATGTCCACCTCGTGGAAGTGCTGGTCGTAGGTGGTGGGGTCGCGGTGGCGCATGGCGCCCGGGTGCTGCGTCTCGATGTCCTGGTAGAGCGTCCCGCCGAAAGCCACGTTGATCAGCTGCAGGCCGCGGCAGACGCCGAAGATCGGCTTGCCTTCCTGCTCGAAGGCCTCGACCACCGCCAGGTCGTACAGGTCGCGGATGCGGTCGCCGATCCAGGCTTCCTGCAGCGGCTCCTCGCCATAGCTGCCGGGCCACACATCCGCGCCGCCGTGCATGACGACGCCGTCGAGCCACTCGGCGTAGTGCCGCAGCGTCACGTCGCCGCGCGCCGTCTCGCCGGTCGGGCAGGGCACCATCACGACCAGCGCGCCGGCCGACATCAGCCAGTGGGCGATCGACTGCTCCACGTACTGCAGGGTCTTGTTGGTGAACAGCGAGCGCCCCGGGTCGGCGTGGGAAAAGCACGCGGACAGGCCGATCTTCAGCCGATCGGTGGTGGCGGGCGCAGGCGGGCGGCGGGTCATGGGCATCAGCATGGGCATTCCTCTACCCTTGGGCATTGTGCGCTGCCACGCGCTCGCCGGCTGTAGGAGCCGGTCCAGCGCGCCCTGGGGGCATCGGCTGCCAGGAAGCGGTACACGCTTGGGGCATGATGGAGGCAGCAGGCACGCCCGGCGCGCCTGTCCCCTCAACCAGCTCAGCGAAGGAGAGAACAACATGCAGGTACAGGTACAGACCGACGACCACATCCAGGGCGGCGAGTCGCTGATCCAGTGGGCCCAGCAGGAGGCCACCACCAAGCTGGCGCGCTTTCGGGACTACCTCACACGGGTAGAGATCTTCTTCTCCGACACCAACGCCGGCAAGGGCGGCGCCAACGACAAGCGTTGCGTGATCGAGGCGCGCCCGGCCAACCACCAGCCGCTGAGCGCGCAGGCCGACGCCTCCAAGGTGGCGGACGCCTTCGCGGCGGCGCTGGAGAAGATCATGCGTGTGGTGGGCGACGACCAGGAACGCCACCGCGCCAAGCAGGGCCACGAGACCATCCGCACGCCGGACGGGCGTGTGCCGGGCCGCTGAGGCGCGGCCGGTCAGCAACGGGGGCTGCCCGAGGGGCAGCCCTTTTTCGTGGCCGGTCCCGGCTCCCTGGGTTTAGAAGCTGCTGCCCGGCTGCTGCAGGAAGGCCAGCTCCTCGGGCGTGCTGGTGCGGCCCAGCGCCGCGTTGCGATGCGGGTAGCGGCCGAAGCGTTCGATGATCTCGGCGTGGCGGCGGGCGAAATGCAGGTTTTCCGCGCGCCCGAGCTCCGTGAACAGCCGGACCGACTCGCGCTGCAGCAGGCGCGATTCGCTGTGCATCCAGGGCATGTAGAGAAAGCTGCGCTGCTCGGGCGGCAGCTGCCGGTCCAGTCCCTGCGCCACGGCCTCCTGGGCCAGCGCCAGCGCCATGCCGTCGTGGGCAAAGGCGGCGCCGCTGTCGCGATGCAGGTTGCGCGAGAACTGGTCGAGCACGATGACCTCCGCCAGCCGGCCGCGCGCACTGCTGCGCCACTGCCAGAGCTCGGCCTGCGCGGCACGCCGGTGCAACTGCCCGAAGCGCTCGCGGATCGCGGCATCGAAGGCCTCGTCCTTGGCGAACCATTGCTGGGGCGTGCTTTCCTCGAACCAAAAGTGCAGGACGGTGTCAGGGGTCATGGCGTCGGGTGCAAGAAAAGGGCGGGATGCGCCCCGGGGCGCGGCCGATCAGCGCCCACGCAGGTTGCCCTGCTCGTCGGCGATCACGATTTCCACGCGGCGGTTCATGGCACGGCCTTCCGCCGAGCCATTGTCGGCCACCGGGTGGGCCTTGCCGTAGCCGCGCGCGGTGATCCGGGACGGATCGACGCCACGCTGCACCAGCGCGTCCTGCACCGCCTGGGCACGGCGCTGCGACAGTTCCAGGTTGTAGGCGTCGCCCCCCACACTGTCGGTGTAGCCCTCGATCCGCAGGCGGCGGTCGGGGAACTGGCGCAGGAAGCTGGCCAGCTTGTCCAGGCGCGGCGCAGCCTGCGGCGTCAGATCGGCCTTGTTGAAGGCGAACAGCACGTCGCCGAGCGTGACCAGCAGGCCGCGCTCGGTCTGCTGACCCTCGATGTCGCGCAGCTGCGCCTCCAGCTGCTGCACGCGCTCCTGGGCGGCGCGGGC
>NZ_ALEE01000493.1 GCF_000282995.1 Melaminivora alkalimesophila | reverse complement strand
GCGGCGCGGGCGGCCGCCTGCTCGCGTGCGGCGCGCTGCTCGGCGCTCAGGGCCTGCTGCTGCGCGAGCTGGGCAGTGCGCGCCTGCGCGGCCGCCTGCTCGCGTGCGGCCTCGGCCTCGCGGGTGCGCGCCTGCAGGCGCAGCCTGTCGGCCTCGGTGGCGGCCTGCTTCACATCGGCGTCGGCCTTGCGGGCGCGGGCGGTGTTCAGCGCCGTCTCGGCCTGCTGGTGCGCCAGGTAGGCCAGGTGGTTGGCTTCCGAAGCGTCATGGTCCTTGCGCCAGGCCTCGTCGGCGCGCGCCAGCGTGTCGGAGGCGGTGCGGGCCTCCAGTTGCGCGTAGCGGCCCACGTCCGGGTCGGCGGCGGTGCGGTTGACGGCGGCGCGCGCCTGCTCGACCGATTCGAGCGGCGCACGCGAGGCGCAGGCGGTGAGCGTGCCGGCCGCGATCAGCGCGGCGGCGAGGGCGGACAGGCGGCGAAAGACAGGCGAAGTAGGCATGGGAGCGGTCCTTGGGTGCGGTGGGCGCCCGGCGGGCGCGATGCGATGCGGCGGGGCGTGTTGCGGTCAGCGCAGCGGCGCCGGGGCCGGGGCGACGGGGGGGACCGCCGGCGGCACCGGGGTGCCGGCGGTGCGGTCGCGGTAGTCGATCTCCTGCTGCAGCGAGCGGATGCTGTCCTGCACCTGGCGGCGCGTGCGCGCGCTGTCCACGGCCTCGGCCTTGGACTCGGCCAGGCGCGCGTCGGCCTCGGCCTCGGTGGCCAAGCGGCGCGCCTCCTTGTAATCCTTGTTGTCCATGGCGCGCTGTGCCTGCATCCACTTGTCGCGTGCCCGCTGCAGCTCCACCGGCGCGTTTTGCGCGACCTCCGGCATCGCCGTCACGCGGTCGAGGGTGGCGCGGCCGACGGCCATCTCCTCGGTGGGCTTCGGGGTGGACGAGCAGGCCGCCAGGGCGGCCAGCGCCAGCGCGGTCGCGGCCGTTCGGAGCAGGGCGTGGTGTGGCATGGGGAAACTCCTGGGAAAGGGTGAACAGTGCGTGCGCAAAATTATGGAAACGCCGGTCCGTGCCCTTTCGTAGGCGCTGCCCAGCCACCTGCGTGGGCCATGTCCGACGGCGGCTGCCGGCCGGGGCAGG
>NZ_ALEE01000492.1 GCF_000282995.1 Melaminivora alkalimesophila | reverse complement strand
CAGGCAGCCGCCTGCGCCTCAGGGCCCGCGCAGCACCGGGTAGGGGTTGAGCGCCTCGCCCTTCCACCAGGCGCGGTCGGCGGGCAACCGGGCGATGGCGAAATGCAGGTGCGGCGCGTCTGCGCAGGCGTTGCCGGTGCTGCCCACGTAGCCGATCACCTCGCCGCGGCGCACCTGCTGGCCCTCGCGCAAGCCGTCGGCGTAGCGCTGCAGGTGCGCGTAGTAGTAGCTGTAGCGTCCGCTGGGGTCGAACTGGTAGATGGTGAGGCCGCCGGGCTTGCTCAGGAACAGCTTGGCGATGCGCCCGTCCTCCACCGCTAGCACGGGCGTGCCGGCGCGCGCCATGATGTCGATGGCGTCGTGGCGCCGCCCCTGGCTGCGGGCGTGGCCGAAGGTGTCGACCAGGTCTTCGCGGGCCACGCCCTGCACCGGCAGCGTGAGCGCGCGTGCCGCCAGCAGCGCGGTATCGTGCGGCAGGGGGTCCTGCGGCGCGGCGCCGCCTGCCAGTACGGCGACCGGAGCGAGCACGGCGGCGAGCAGCGCGGCGCGGCGCGAGTGCCGGACGCCGCGCCCCCAGAGGGCGCCCGCAGCGCCCGGCCAGCAGGGGGCGGGGGCCTTTCCCATGCCGCGGCGGGGGCGACTCAGGCCTTGACCTCGACCTTGGCCCCCACCTTGATGACCTTGGCCAGGCGCTCGGCGTCCCAGTTTGTGAGGTGGATGCAGCCGTTGCTCTCCGAATGGCCGACCTTGGCCGGCTCAGGCGTGCCGTGGATGCCCCAGTGCGGCTTGGACAGGCCCAGCCAGATGGTGCCCACCGGGTTGTTCGGCCCGGGAGCGATCTCGGCCTTCTCGGCATCCTGGGGCGCCGACTTGAGCAGCTTGGGGTCGAAGGTGAAGCTGGGGTTGTCCACCGCGTTCTTGATCGCCATGGAGCCCAGCGGCAGCGGGTCGTTGTCCTCGTTGCCGATGCTGATGGGAAAGCCCGCGGCGGGCTGGCCGTCCTGGTCCAGCACGAACAGCACGCGCTCGCTCTTGTCGATCTCGATGTTCTGCGACAGGCGCGCCGGGGCTTTCGATGCCTGCACGTTGGGGACGGCGATCTCGCTGCCGGCGGCGATCTCCACGCCCGGGTTCAGGCGCTTGAGAAAGGCCGGGTTGGCGTGAAAGCGCTCGCCCAGCATCTCCTCGGGCGACTGGTACGGCAGCGCCTTCATCTTGGCGCGCTCGGCCATGTCGGCAGGCGTTTTCTCGAAGGGGCCGGCGGCGTCCTTGTCGGTGATGGTGTAGCGCACCAGCAGGGGCCCGCTGCTGGCCTGGCGCAATGCGGCCCAGGTCGCCTCGTCGATGCGGCCGCTCGCCTGCAGGCCGGCGCTGCGCTGGAAGGCACGCACCATGCGCTGCATGCTCTGCCCGAACGCGCCGTCGATCTCGCCGGGCGAGAACCAGGCGCGGTCCAGCAGGATCTGCGCGCGCGCCACGGCCGCCGAGCGCGCGCCCTGCGCCAGCAGCGGCGTCCCGTGATCGGCGTTGAAGGCTTCGAAATCGAGGGCGTCCTCGCCCCGGGCGGCGGCCCATGACCAGGGCGCGGGCGACAGCCCCAGGGCGACGGCGGAAGCGAGCAGGAAGCGGCGGGAGAGCGGCATGGCGGGCGTTGCGGTGCACGGTGGAACAGACAGGCCCCGCAGTGTGGCCGGGCGGTCGTCCGCCTCCTGTAGGAATCGTCTGCGCCAGCGCGTCCGGCCGCCGCCGGCGCACCCCACCCCGCCCTGCAGCGCAACGAAAAACGCGCCCCTTCAGGGCGCGTCGGTCGTGTGGGGGGCGAAGGCGCTTACTTGGCCGCCATCACGCGCACCATCTCCAGGCACTTGTTGGAGTAGCCCCACTCGTTGTCGTACCAGGCGACGACCTTGATGAAGGTCTTGTCCAGGGCGATGCCGGCGTCGGCGTCGAAGATCGAGGTGCGGGCGTCGCCGATGAAGTCGGTGGCGACCACCTTGTCCTCGGTGTAGCCCAGGATGCCCTTCAGGGCGCCTTCGGACTGTGCCTTCATCTCGGCCTTGATCTCGTCGTAGCTGGCATCGTTTTCCAGCTCCACCGTCAGGTCGACCACCGACACGTCGGAGGTCGGCACGCGAAAGCTCATGCCGGTGAGCTTGCCCTTGAGCGCGGGCAGCACCACGCCCACGGCCTTGGCTGCGCCGGTGCTGCTGGGGATGATGTTCTCCAGGATGCCGCGGCCGCCGCGCCAGTCCTTATTTGAAGGGCCGTCCACCGTCTTTTGCGTCGCGGTGGCGGCGTGCACGGTGGTCATCAGGCCGCGCTTGATGCCCCACTTGTCGTGCAGCACCTTGGCTACGGGCGCCAGGCAGTTGGTGGTGCACGACGCATTGGAGATGATCGCCTGGCCAGCGTATTCCTTGTCGTTCACGCCGAAGACGAACATCGGCGTGTCGTCCTTGGACGGCGCCGACAGCAGCACCTTCTTGGCGCCGGCATCCAGGTGCTTTTGCGCGCTCGCCTTGTCCAGGAACAGGCCGGTGGACTCGATCACGATGTCGGCGCCGACCTCGCCCCACTTGAGATTCGCCGGGTCGCGCTCCTGCGTCAGGCGGATCTTCTTGCCGTTGACGATGAGCGTGTTGCCCTCGACCGCGACCTCGCCCTGGAAGCGGCCGTGCACGCTGTCATACTTGAGCATGTAGGCCAGATAGTCCGGCTCCAGCAGGTCGTTGATGGCAACGACTTCGATGTCTTCGAAGTTCTGCACGGCAGAGCGCAGCACGTTGCGGCCGATGCGGCCGAAGCCGTTGATACCGATCTTGATCGTCATGGCAATGAAGCTCCTGGAGTTGCGAGAGTCGGGAAAGAAAAAAGGGGTTCAGCGGCGGCGGCGCAACGCGGCCCGCACCGTGGCGGCGACGTTCTCGGGCGTGAAGCCGAAGTGCTCGAACAGCACCGGCGCGGGCGCCGATTCGCCGAAGGTGTCGATGCCGACCACGGCGGCGCAGCCGTACTTCCACCAGAAGTCGGTCACGCCGGCTTCCACGGCGATGCGCGGCAGCCCCTCGGGCAGCACCAGGCGCTTGTACCTCACATCCTCGCGGTCGAAGGTGGTGGTGCTGGGCATGGAGACCACGCGCACGGCGACCTTGCTCTCGGCCAGGAGCTTTTGCGCGGCCACCGCCAGCTGCACCTCCGAGCCGGTGGCGATGATCACCGCCTGGGCCTTTTTCTTCAGACCCACGTCCTGCGGCTCGGACAGGATGTAGGCGCCGCGCGAGATGTCGCCCAGGTCGCGCTTGGGCAGGTACGCCAGGTTCTGGCGCGACAGCAGCAGCGCCGTGGGCCGGTTGCGGTTGGACAGCGCCACGCTCCAGGCCACCGCCGTTTCCACCGTGTCGGCCGGACGCCAGACGTCCAGGCCGGGGATCAGGCGCAGGCTGGCGGCGTGCTCGATCGATTGGTGCGTAGGGCCGTCTTCGCCCAAGCCGATGGAGTCGTGCGTGAAGACGTGGATCACGCGCTGCTTCATCAGCGCCGCCATGCGGATCGCGTTGCGGCTGTAGTCAGAGAACGTGAGGAAGGTGCCGCCGTAGGGAATGAAGCCGCCGTGCAGGGCGATGCCGTTCATGATCGCCGCCATGCCGAATTCGCGCACGCCGTAGTTGATGTGGCGCCCGCCCACATGCACGGTCCGCTCGCCCACGGCCACCTCCACCTGCACGACCTCGCCCGCCTCGTCGAAGCGCAGCGCCGGCGTGCTCTTGGTGTTGGTCAGGTTCGAGCCCGTGAGGTCGGCGCTGCCGCCCAGCAGCTCGGGCAGCTGCGCGGTGAACACTTCCAGCGCCATCTGGCTGGCCTTGCGGCTGGCGACGGTCTGCGCGGCGGTGTGGGAGTGGACCACCAGGTCCACCGCCACCTGCGCAAAGTGCTTGGGCAGGTCGCCCGCCATGCGGCGGGTGAACTCCGAGGCAAGCTCCGGATGGGCGGCGGCGTAGGCGTCGAAGCGCTGCTGCCAGTCGGCTTCCCGCTCGCTGCCCTGGGCCCTGGCGTCCCAGTCGGCGTAGACCTCGGCGGGGATTTCGAACGGCGCGTGGCTCCAGCCGATGGCGTTCCTCGTCAGCGTGATCTCGTCGGCCCCGAGCGGCTCGCCGTGCGCCTTGGCGGTGTTCGCGCGGTTCGGGGAGCCCCGTCCGATGGCCGTCTTGCAGACGATGAAGCTGGGCTTGTCGGTGCTGCCCTTGGCCAGCGCGATGGCGTCGGCCACGGCCTCCACGTCGTGGCCATCGACCGGGCCGATCACGTTCCAGCCACAGGCGCGCAGCCGCGCGGGCGTGTCGTCGATGAACCAGGGGGCGACCTGGCCGTCGATGCTGATGCCGTTGTCGTCGTACAGGGCGATGAGCTTGTTCAGCTTCCAGGCACCGGCCAGCGACAGCGCCTCCTGGCTGATGCCCTCCATCAGGCAGCCATCGCCCAGGAACACGTAAGTGTGGTGGTCCACCACCGCGTGGCCCTCGCGGTTGAATTCCTTGGCCAGCAGCTTCTCGGCGAGCGCGAAGCCCACGGCGTTGGTGATGCCCTGGCCGAGCGGGCCGGTGGTGGTCTCCACGCCCGGGGTGATGCCGTGCTCGGGGTGGCCGGCGGTCTTGCTGTGCAGCTGGCGGAAATTCTTGAGTTCCTGCAGCGGCAGGTCGTAGCCCGTCAGGTGCAAGAGCGCATACAGCAGCATCGAGGCGTGGCCGTTGGACAGCACGAAACGGTCGCGGTCGGCCCACTGCGGGTTGGCCGGGTTGTGCTTGAGGTGCCGGCCCCACAGCGCGACGGCCATGTCGGCCATGCCCATGGGGGCGCCAGGGTGGCCGGAGTTGGCTTGTTGAACGGCATCCATTGCGAGTGCGCGGATCGCATTCGCCATTTGTTGTGAGTTGGCCATGTGGGCAGGCCCCAGGCGGGCGCAGTGTTGGTGCAAACCCGTGATTTTACGGGGCATGCACCGGCAGGCGCCCCCG
>NZ_ALEE01000491.1 GCF_000282995.1 Melaminivora alkalimesophila | reverse complement strand
GGCAGGCGCCCCCGGACCGGCCGCACCGCCCATGCGGTCTTGGCCTGCCGCCATGCCCTACAGTGCGCGTCCATGCCTTCGCCCGACCGCCCCGCCCTGCCGGAACCCGCTCTGGTCCAGCCCCCCGCCATGCTGCTGGCCGCCGGTCGCGGCGCGCGCATGCGCCCACTGACTGACACCACCCCGAAGCCGCTGCTGGCGGTGC
>NZ_ALEE01000490.1 GCF_000282995.1 Melaminivora alkalimesophila | reverse complement strand
GGCGGTGCGCGGCCGCCCGCTGCTGGAGTGGCACCTGCGCGCGCTGGCCGCCGCGGGCGTGGCGCGCGCGGTCATCAACACCGCCTGGCTGGGCGCGCAGATACCGCAGCGCCTGGGCGATCGCTTCGCGGTGCCCGGCGCTGCGCCGCTGGCGCTGCGCTATTCCCACGAGGCGCAGGACTTCGGCCACGCCCTGGAGACCGCCGGCGGCATCGCCCGCGCGCTGCCGCTGCTGGACGCGCCGGTGTTCTGGCTGGCCGCGGGCGATGTGTTCGCGCCGGAATTCCGCTTCGACGCCGCGGCCGCGCAGCGCTTTGCCGCCGGCGATGCCCTGGCCCACCTGTGGCTGGTGCCCAACCCGGCACACCACCCGCGCGGGGACTTCGGCCTGGCGCCGGATGGCCGCGTGCGGGACCTGCCCGAGGCCGGCAGCGCAGCGCGCCACACCTACAGCACCCTCGCCCTGCTGCGCGCCGAGCTGTTCGCGCCGCCCTGGTGCGACATCGCGCCCGGCAACCCGCAGGGCGTGGCCGCGCCGCTGGCGCCGTTGCTGCGCCGGGCGATGGGCGCGGGCCGCGTGACGGGCGAGCTCTACACCGGCCCGTGGGTGGACGTGGGCACGCCCGAGCGGCTGGCGCAGCTTGGCGGTTGAGGGTATTGCGGTGGACCTGACGGCCCACGCCCAGATGGCGCTGCTGGCGGCGGTGGCCTCGCTGTGCCAGAACCTGACGGGCTTCGCCTTCGCGCTGATCTTCGTGGGCGCGGCCGGGGCGCTGCAGCTGCTGCCGATTCCGGAAGCCGCCAACATCGCCACCGTGCTGTCGGCCGCCAACGGCCTGGTGTACCTGCGCAACCACCCCTTCGAGCCGCGCTGGGACCTGCTCAGGCCCCTGCTCGCGAGCGGCATCGCCGGCGTGGCCATCGGCCTGGCCCTGCTGGCCTGGCTGAGCGGCCACACGCTGCACGGCCTGCGCATCGTGCTGGGCGTGTCCATCATCGCCTGCGCGGTGCTGCTGCTGGCGCGCTCCCGGCCGCGCGCCACGCCGTCGCCGCCGGGCGTGCTGTGGGGTGTGGGCCTGGTCTCGGGGGTGCTGGGCGGGCTGTTCTCCACCGCCGGGCCGCCCATCGTCTACCACCTGTACCGCCAGCC
>NZ_ALEE01000489.1 GCF_000282995.1 Melaminivora alkalimesophila | reverse complement strand
GGCCTGCCGCTGGCGCTGGTGCGCTGGATGGTCTGCGCGCTGCTGCTGGCCGCCGGCGCAAGCCTGCTGGCCGCGGCGCTGTAAGGACGCCCGCCAGGCGTTACGATGGCCACCCATGACCGCCATCGCCCTCCACGCCCAGCGGCGTGCCCGCCTGGCTGCCCAACTGGGCGCCGGCGGCATCGCCATCATCCCCACCGCACCCGAGCGGCCGCGCAACCGCGACAGCGCCTTTCCCTACCGGCACGACAGCTACTTCTACTACCTCACGGGCTTCACCGAGCCCGGCGCCTGCCTGGTGCTGACGGCCGAGGGGCACAGCCTGCTGTTCTGCCAGCCCAAGGACCTGGAGCGCGAGATCTGGGACGGCTACCGCCTGGGGCCGGAAGCCGCCGTCGGGGCGCTGGGCGTGGACGCCGCCCTGCCCTCCAGTGCGCTGGAGACCGAGCTGCCGCGCCTGCTGGAAAACCGCCAGCGCGTGTGGTATCCCTTCGCCATCCACGAGGGCCTGGCCGCGCGCGTGGAAGGCTGGCTGGCGAAGGTGCGGGCCCGCGCCCGCTACGGCGTGCTGTGCCCGAGCGAGCAGGCCGATGCCTGCCTGCTGCTCGACGAGATGCGCCTCGTCAAGGACGCGCACGAGCTGGACACCATGCGCCGCGCCGCCGCCATCAGCGCACGCGCCCACGTGCGCGCCATGCAAAGGAGCGCCCGCATGCTGCGCGCCGGCCAGGAGGTGCGCGAGTACCACCTGGAGGCCGAGCTGCTGGCCGCCTTCCGGGAGGAGGGCTCGCAATTCCCCGCCTACGGCTCCATCGTCGCCGCCGGGGCGAATGCCTGCGTGCTGCACTACCGCGCCGACGCCGCGCCCGTGCGTGCCGGCGAGCTGGTGCTGATCGACGCCGGCTGCGAGCTCGACGGCTACGCCAGCGACATCACGCGCACCTTCCCCGCCGATGGCCGCTTCACCGGGCCGCAGCGCGCGCTCTACGAGCTGGTGCTGCAGAGCCAGAAGGCCGCCATTGCCGCCACGCGCGCCGGCGCCCGCTTCACCGACCCCCACGACGCCACCGTCGCCGTGCTCGCGCAGGGCCTGCTGGACCTGGGGCTGCTGGACCGCAACCAGGTCGGCAGCGCGCAGGACGTGGTGGACAGCCGCGCCTACTTCCAGTTCTACATGCACCGCACCGGCCACTGGCTGGGCATGGACGTGCACGACTGCGGCAGCTATGTCGAGCCCTCGGAAGTCGGCCAGGCGAGCGAGCGGCGCGATCCGCTGTCGGGCGAGACCATCACCGACCGGCCCAGCCGCATCCTGCGTCCCGGCATGGTGCTGACCATCGAGCCGGGCATCTACGTGCGCCCGGCGCCCGGCGTGCCCGAGCAGTTCCACCACATCGGCATCCGCATCGAGGACGACGCCATCGTCACCGAGGGCGGCTGCGAGCTGACCACGCGCGGCGTGCCGGTGGAGGCCGACGAAATCGAGGCGCTGATGCGCGGCTGAGCCCCGAAGCTCCCGCAGAGCGCCCGGGCGCTTTCCATGGCCGTGCCGCCGGGTATGGGCAGGCACCGATAGAATCGCCGCTTCCCTCCAAGGAGCGTTGCAGCGGGCCGCCGGCCGCCCGTCAGGCTTGGAGGGCGCCGCCCGCCGGCGCTGCAGCAACGACGCTCGCCTGTCCCTTTCCGAACGATTGCACAGGTGAGCCTGATGAGCCAAGCCTTTCCCGCCGCCCCCATTCCCCCCATGAGGCTCTCGGGCCTCGAGCCGCTGACCATCGGCGAGGGCTCGCTGTTCGTGAACATCGGCGAGCGCACCAACGTCACCGGCTCCAAGGCCTTCGCGCGCATGATCCTGGCCGAGCAGTACGAGCAGGCGCTGTCGGTGGCGCGCCAGCAGGTGGAAAACGGCGCCCAGGTCATCGACGTGAACATGGACGAGGCCATGCTCGACAGCAAGGCGGCGATGGTGCGTTTTCTCCAGCTCATCGCCTCCGAGCCCGACATCGCGCGCGTGCCGGTGATGGTCGATTCCTCCAAGTGGGAAGTCATCGAGGCCGGCCTGCGCTGCCTGCAGGGCAAGGGCATCGTCAACTCCATCTCCATGAAGGAGGGGGTGGAGGAGTTCAAGCACCACGCGCGCCTGATCAAGCGCTACGGCGCCGCCGCCGTGGTCATGGCCTTCGACGAGCAGGGCCAGGCCGACACCTTCGAGCGCAAGATCGAGATCTGCGAGCGTGCCTACCGCATCCTGGTCGAAGAAGTCGGCTTCCCGCCCGAGGACATCATCTTCGACCCCAACGTCTTCGCGATCGCCACCGGCATCGAGGAGCACGCCAACTACGCCGTGGACTTCATCGAGGCCACGCGCTGGATCAAGCAGAACCTGCCGGGCGCCAAGGTCTCGGGCGGCGTGTCCAACGTGTCGTTCTCCTTCCGCGGCAACGACCCGGTGCGCGAGGCCATCCACACGGTGTTCCTCTACCACGCCATCCGTGCCGGCATGGACATGGGCATCGTCAACGCCGGCATGGTGGGCGTGTACGACGACCTCGATCCAGAGCTGCGCGAACGCGTCGAGGACGTGGTCCTGAACCGCCGCCCGGATGCGGCCGAGCGCCTGCTGGAGATCGCCGAGGCCACCAAGGGCGCCGCCAAGGACGACAGCAAGCGCCTGGAGTGGCGCGGCACGCCAGAGGCGCCGGTGCCCGTGGCACAGCGCCTGTCGCACGCGCTGGTGCACGGCATCACCGACTTCATCGTCGAGGACACGGAAGAGGCCTACCAGGACATCGTGGTCAAGGGCGGCGGCCGACCGCTGCACGTGATCGAGGGCCCGCTGATGGACGGCATGAACATCGTTGGCGACCTGTTCGGCGCCGGCAAGATGTTCCTGCCGCAGGTGGTCAAGAGCGCCCGCGTCATGAAGCAGGCCGTGGCCCACCTGATCCCCTACATCGAGGAAGAAAAGCGCCAGCAGGAAGCGGCCGGCCTGGACGTGACCAGCAAGGGCAAGATCGTCATTGCCACCGTCAAGGGCGACGTGCACGACATCGGCAAAAACATCGTCACCGTCGTGCTGCAGTGCAACAACTTCGAGGTCATCAACATGGGCGTGATGGTGCCCTGCCACGAGATCCTGGCGCGCGCCAAGGCCGAAGGGGCGGACATCATCGGCCTGTCGGGCCTGATCACGCCCAGCCTGGAGGAGATGCAGCACGTCGCCGGCGAGATGAGCAAGGACGAGTACTTCCGCATCAAGAAGATTCCGCTCCTGATCGGCGGCGCGACCTGCTCGCGCGTGCACACGGCCGTGAAGATCGCGCCGAAGTACGACGGGCCGGTGGTCTACGTGCCGGATGCGTCGCGCAGCGTGAGCGTGGCACAGAGCCTGCTGGGCGAGGGGCGCGAGGACTACCTGAGCGAGGTGCAGGCGGACTACGAGCACGTGCGCACGCTGCACGCGCGCAAGAAGCGGGTGCCGCTGTGGCCGCTGGCGAAGGCGCGCGCGAACGCCACGCAGGTGGATTTCGAGCACTACCGGCCGGTGGCGCCGCGCGCGCTCGGGCGGCGGGTGTTTCGCAACTTCGACCTGGCGGAGATCGTTCCCTTCCTCGACTGGGGGCCGTTCTTCCAGACCTGGGACCTGGCGGGGCGCTTCCCGGCGATCCTCGAGGACGAGGTGGTGGGCGAGGAGGCGCGCAAGGTCTACGCCGACGGCCAGGCGATGCTGCGCAAGATCATCGACGGGCGCTGGCTCACGGCCAACGGGGTGATCGGCCTGTTCCCGGCCAACCGCGTGGGCGACGACATCGAGTTCTACACGGACGAGTCGCGCAGCGAGGTGCTGATGACCTGGTACGGACTGCGCCAGCAGGCGGAAAAGCAGGTGGACGCCGAGGGCCGGCTGCGCCCGAGCCGCTGCCTGGCGGATTTCGTCGCGCCCAAGGCGTCCGGCATCGCCGACTACGTCGGGATGTTTGCCGTCACGGCCGGCATCGGCGCGGAGAAGAAGGAGCAGGAATTCCTCGCGGCGCTGGACGACTACTCGAACATCCTCTTCAAGAGCCTGGCGGACCGGCTGGCCGAGGGCTTCGCCGAATGCCTGCACGCGCGCGTGCGCAAGGACCTGTGGGGCTACGCGGCCGGCGAGGCGCTGAGCAACGAGGAGCTGATCAAGGAGCAGTACCAGGGCATCCGCCCGGCGCCCGGCTACCCCGCCTGCCCGGACCATACGGCCAAGGTGGACCTGTTCAAGGTGCTGCATGCCGCGGAGATCGGCATGCAGCTGACCGACAGCTTCGCCATGTACCCGGCGTCGAGCGTGAGCGGCTTCTACCTGGCACACCCGCAGGCGACGTACTTCAACGTCGGCCAGATCGGCGACGACCAAGTGCAGGACATGGCGGCGCGCCGCGGCATGGACTTAGAGGAGCTGCGCCGCAGGCTGGCGCCGAATCTGGAATGAACCCCGCGGGCAGGACCCGCACCCCCGGAGAGCACACCCATGATGAGTATCGCCCTGTGCAGACAAGGCACCGCCGGCGCGCGCTGGCCCCTGGCGGTGGCGGCCGCGCTGGCGCTGG